>CAIVAX010000198.1 GCA_903903935.1 uncultured Hyphomicrobiales bacterium
CTGGATGTGTCAGTGCAAGCGCAGATTCTCAATCTGCTGAAAGATCTGCGCAAGGCGCATAATCTGACCTATCTCTTCATCACCCATGATCTGGGCATTCTCGATTATGTCGCCGATCGTGTCGCGGTGATGTATATGGGACGCATTGTGGAACTTGGTTCGGCCAGCGATATTCTGGCTGCCCCGCGCCATCCCTATGCGCAGGCTTTGCTGGGCTCTGTTCTCACCCCTGAGCCAGAGCTGGATCTGCCCGAGCTCTCACTGGGGCGCGGTTTTCCTGATCCGCTCAACCCGCCAACGGGCTGTTCCTTCCATCCGCGTTGCGTCAAAGCCTTCGGGCCCTGTGCACAAGAGCGGCCAAAGACCATCAATCAACAAGGCCATTTGGTCGAATGCCATTTGCATGACATGAATGGCCAACAGATAAACCCGCAAAAGGTTTCCGCATAACCTCTCAACGTCTCACCAACTTAACATCTAATCCCCTTTATCATTAAGGAGCGTGACATGGCAGACATCGTTCTTACAATGGCCACAACACATGGTCCGCAACTGCACACCACGCCTGAGCAATGGCTGTTGCGTTTGCCTGCAGATAAGACAGCCCAACATCCCTTCCGCGATGGCGTCTATTCCTTCGATCAATTGGTGCAAATGCGCCACAATGAAGGTCTGGAGCAAAAGTCCTCAACCGAGGGCATTCGGCAGTCGCATCATCGCTGCCATGTGGCGATGGAACAATTGGCCGACAAATGGGAAGAGATTGGCGCTGATGTCGCCGTGATCTTGGGCAATGATCAACGCGAAGTCTTTAATGACGAATTCAATCCGGCCTTTTTGGTATTCTACGGCGACAAGATCCCCAATTATCCGCAGACTGCCGAAGGGCGCGCCAAAGCGCCTCCCGGCGTTGCGGAAGCTGAATTTGGCCATGCCACTGAGACCTTCACTGAATATGACGCACTGCCGGATCTGGGCACCCATATGATCAAGACGCTCGTTGAGCATGACTTTGACGTGGCCGGATCTAAAATCTGGCCCAAGAAAGCCAAGAATGGTGCGCCCCATGCCTTTGGTCACATTTACCGCCAAGTGATGCGCGATAAAGTGGTGCCCAATCTGCCGGTTTTCCAAAACACTTTCTTCCCGCCCAATCAGCCCTCCGCGCGCCGCGCCTATGCCTTCGGCAAAGCCGTGAAAGCAGCGATTGATAGCTGGAAGACAGATAAAAAGGTTGCCGTCTTCGCCTCGGGCGGCATGAGCCATTTTGTGATTGATGAGGATTTTGATCAGCGCTTCATTGCCGCTTTGCGCAATAAGGATAAGGATTATCTCACCAGCATCCCGCTGCCAAAATTGCAATCGGGCACATCCGAGCTCAAATCTTGGATTTCGCTGGCAGGCTTGATGGAAGATATGAATGTCGAAATGCACCAGCTCGATTATGTGCCCTGCTATCGCTCTCCAGCGGGCACAGGCACGGCCAATGGCTTCTTCTGGTGGGATGTCAAATAACACCTCTCATGAATGAGATATTTTGATGCATCGCTATCTGAATCCTGCCGACATTCAAAAGAGCGCGAATTTCAGCCAGGGCGTGGAAGTGACCACGCCCCTGCGCTGGCTCTCAATTGCCGGCCAAGTCGCGCGCGATCAAAACGGCGCCATTCCAGAGGGCATTGAAGCTCAGGCCGAACAGACCTGGAGCAATGTCTTTGCCGTGTTGAAAGAAGCCGGCATGGATGCGCATGATCTGGTGGAAGTGAATGTCTATCTGATCAATCGGTCCGATAATGCGGGCTTTGACAAAATCCGGAGCAAATTTCTCGGCACTGCCAAACCGGCCTCTACAAAAATCTATATCTCCGGCCTCTCCGACCCAAGACTTCTGTGCGAAGTTCAGGCCCGCGCTGCCAAAGCTCTGTGAGCTTTGAATTGGACCTGTCTCGGGCTTGACTTCTGGCCTGTGCCGCGCGACCTGCAGAAGATCAGACACAGGCCAATAGCACTGCAGGAAAGGGTTGAGCATGGATGAGCGCCATTATGAAACCATTCTGGTCGAACGCCGTGAGCGCGTGGGTTTAATCACCCTCAATCGTCCGCAAGCGCTCAATGCCCTCAACACGCAAGTTATGCTGGATGTGGTCGATGCGCTCACCCATTTCAACCAAGACGAAACGATAGGCGCCATTCTCTTGACCGGCTCGGAGAAAGCCTTTGCCGCCGGTGCTGACATTAAAGAAATGCAAGCGCTGACCTATATGGAGGCCTATCTCTCTGATCGCTTCTCGCAATGGGATCAGCTGGCCCGTTTGCGCAAACCGCTCATTGCTGCGGTCGCTGGCTATGCGCTGGGCGGTGGCTGCGAGCTTGCCATGATGTGCGATTTCATTCTGGCCGCTGATACTGCCAAATTTGGCCAGCCGGAGATTAAACTTGGTACCATTCCAGGATTAGGTGGCACACAACGCCTCACTCGTGCAATTGGCAAAGCCAAAGCGATGGAAATGTGCCTGACAGGCCGATTGATGGGCGCTGAAGAGGCCGAGCGCTCAGGCCTTGTCGCGCGCATCATCCCAGCTGATCAGCTGCTGAGCGAAGCGCTCAAAACCGCGCAGACCATTGCCAATATGTCGCTGCCTGCGGCGATCATGGCTAAAGAAAGCGTCAATCAGGCCTATGAAACCTTGCTCAGCGATGGCCTGCGGTTTGAACGCCGTCTCTTTCATTCCACCTTTGCCATGCAGGATCAAAAAGAGGGCATGGCGGCCTTTATCGAGAAAAGGCCAGCCAAATTTCAAAACAAATAAGCGCTATTTTGCTTTCAGACCCATCAAGCCCGCGATGAGATTGCGCTGCATCTCTGATGTGCCAGCAGCAATAGTGGCGCTGCGCGCATCCCGATAATAGCGCTGCATGTCATATTCGGCATTCAAGCCATAGCCACCCATGATCTGCACACCCTGATTGGCAACATTGACATAAGTTTCAGCCGCAAAGAGCTTGGCCATGGTGATCTCGCGCAAGGCATCCTTGTTTTGCGACACCAGCCAAGCGGCGCGCCACATCATCAAACAGGCTGCATCCAATGCCATTTGCATATCAGCCAGCATATGACCAATGGATTGGAACGAGCCAATGGGTTGACCAAATTGCTGACGCTCGCGAGCATAAGAGACCGCCAGATCCACAATCGCTTGAGCCGCCCCGCAAGAGCTCGCCGCCGATGTTGCGCGCTCACTTTGCAGTCCCGCCATCAAACAATCCCAGCCGCGATTCTCGCCGCCAATCAAACGGCTTTCATGCACACGCACATCCTGCAAGAACACTTCATTCGTGCCCGCACAGCGCCGCCCCAGCATATCAAGCTTGCGCACCGTGACGCCCGGCATGTCATTATCAATCAACAAAAGCGACATGCCCTTGCGATAATGCACATTGCGATCGGTCCGCACATAAGTGCTGATGACACTGTTTTTTAATCCGGCCGCTGTTGTCCAGAGCTTTTGACCATTGACCAGATAATGATCCCCCTCACGCTCGGCCTTGGTCTTCAACGCGCCGACATCCGAACCTGCTGCAGGCTCGGAAATGCCAATGGCGAGTTTCACCTCGCCATCCATCACCTTGGGTAGCCAATAGGCCTTTTGCTCTTCATTGCCCATGCGCCACACATTGAGCCCACAAAAGATAGAACCGGCAAAGGCCATAGTGAGATCGGCACTCACCCGCGAGAGCTCATACACCACAATCGACAAATCAATCGCTGATCCGCCCAGCCCGCCATATTGCTCAGGAAAAGCCAGCCGCAACAGGCCTGCATCAACCCAAGCTTTGTAAAGATCTTCGGGGAAGCTGCGCTCACGATCATGCTGGCGAATAAGCTCAGGGGGCGCATGGCGCTCCATCAGCTTGATCACGCTCTCGCGCAAGAGATCCTGCTCTTCTGTAAACCCAAATTCCATCGCTTCCTCGCGGATCTGCACTCTTGATGAGACTCAGTCTCGATCTTGTCTTTACAATCTGACATATCAGCACAACACATCAAGCCCCGCCTTGCCGGGCTCGCCAACACTGCCTATGCTTTGCGCTTATTCGCTGATCTGGATCAGCAGGGAGAGAGAACATGTCCGCACCTATGGCCCCATCTTTGTTGCAAGGCCGCATTGCTCTGATCACTGGCTCTAGTTCCGGCATTGGCGCAGCTTGTGCCAAAAGCCTCGCAGGCCAAGGCATGCAGGTGATTATGGCCGCACGCCGGCTCGATAAGCTGCAGGCCCTGTCTAGCCAATTTGCCGGCGATCATCCCAAGCCTGAGGCCTATCAGCTGGATGTGCGCAATGAGGCAGAAATCATCGCGCTGTTTGCGCATATCCGCGCAAAATATGGACGGCTGGATCTGTTGGTCAATAGCGCTGGCTTTGCCGATCACACACCCACAACTGAGCTGAGCCTCGCCCGTTGGTCTGATATTGTCGCGACCAATCTGACAGGGCCATTTCTGTGCGCGCGTGAAGCATTCAAACTGATGAAACCGCAAAAGCGCGGGCGCATTATCAATATTGGCAGCGTCTCAGCACAAATCTCGCGGCCCAATGCGATTGGCTATACTTCAACCAAATTTGCTCTGGATGGCATGACGCGCTCGCTCGCGCTCGATGGCCGAGAGGATGGCATTTGCGTCTCTATCGTCCATCCCGGCTCCACCAAAACCGAACTCATGCCCGGCATGGATGACAAGCCTGCTGATCAATCCATGCTCGCGGATGATGTGGCGCGCACGGTTGTGTTAATGGCCAGCCTGCCTGATGAAACCAATCTGCTTGAGGCCACGATTCTACCTGTGCGCCAACCCTTTCTAGGACGCGGCTGAACCCAGCCGCGCCGGATCAGGCGCAAGCACTCACATCAGGCAAGCACTCACATCAGGCAATAGCC
>CAIVAX010000199.1 GCA_903903935.1 uncultured Hyphomicrobiales bacterium
AACTGGCCTAACTGCGATAAGTAAAAATGGCTCCGCGAACCGCGGAGCCATTGTCAGTACAGATGACCCATAGTGGTCATCCGCGATGATCAGCCTGATTGGTTGCCCTTATTGAGTTCATTACGAATCCAGAAGTAAAGGCACAAGCTGACAACGATCAATCCAGATCCAATGATTGTCTGGTTCGTTGCCGCAGTCGGCGTTGCAGACCATTTTGTTGCCACAACCAGAAGAAGGCCGAGGAAGGCGCCGCAGAGTGCGGGGGCTTTTTGACCGCTGAGTTTCTCCAAGCGGGCTTTCGCATCGCGTTCAGCCGCGTCAAAACCACTTGCGCGCTCAAGTTCATCTTTTCTTGCGAGATAGTCTTCTCCAAGTATGGCTTTGAGGTCGGCGCTATCTAGAGCGGGCATAAACGTCTCCTTCGTGAAGGTGCGGCCAGATGAGGTTTTTGGGTCTTTCCACCCTTTGGACACTACCGAGACCAACGCATCACGAGGGAAATTAAAAGTAAACGTCAAATCCGCGCAGCCCGATCAAGTTTGCGCGAGGTCAGCTGACGCCACTATATGTTCTCTGGCCTCGGCCATTTAATTTCAAATCCAGCCCGCTCTTTTAAACCGCCAGAAAAGAAAGCTGCATGACGTGACGATGATAAATATGACGACATAATATCCATATTGTGTTTCAAGCTCGGGCATATTTTTGAAATTCATCCCATAAATACCAGCGATAGCTGTAGGTACGGCGAGGATTGCGGCCCAAGATGCCAATTGTCGAGTAATCACGCTTTGCTGTTTTTGTTCGAGAAGCATGCTCGTTTCAAAAACACTTTTCAGAATTTCTTGAAGGCTGTGAACCTTCGATTCAATGCGGTTGATATGATCGAGCACATTTGAGAAGTACGGTCGCGCTTCTTTGTCGATGCAAGGCAGATCAATATTGGCAAGCTTGCGTACGAGATCGAAGGTCGGGTCAAGAACGCGGTGAAATTTGATCAATTCGCGACGCAGATCGAACAACCTACGGATCTCGTCCCGCGATAGAAAATTATCCAGCGCCTGACGTTCCATTTCCAGAACATCGTCCTCAATGGCACTCACTATCGGAACGTAGCCATCTACGATGTAGTCGACAATGGCATGAAGCACATAGTCGATGCCAAGAGTGAGTAAATCCGGTGAAGCCTCAAGCGTGGTCCGCAAATTCGTATAACTGCGGTTGGAGCCATGCCGGACAGAAATAATATGATGACGCCCGGCAAAAATTGACGTCTCGCCATAGATAATCTCATCTTTCTCAAGGCGAGCGGTTCGCATAGTGACGAAGAGTTGGTTGCCGTAGATATCCAACTTGGGAAGCTCGTGCGCCTGCAAGGCGTCCTCAATCGAAAGCGGGTGCAGATCGAAGGAGGTTTGGAGCTGCCGGAGCATATCTTCGCTGGGCTCAACCAGACCAATCCAGATAAAATCAGAAGGGTCGGACGCGTGGACGGGAGGTGTGTCCAACGATACAGGCTCGATGCGAACGCCCTTGCGATAGCGATAGGCCGCGACAACGGACATCAGTACTCCTCAACAAGTTCAGGGATTCCCTTATGGGGCTGTGCCTTGAAAAACAAGCCTCGTCTATTTTTTAAAAAAGAGGAATTGATCTTAGAATAGAGCCATATCAATTGTGCGGAGGCTCGGCAATTCGGGGTCTTCTCTTTTGCTCCGTTGAGATTTCCCTGGGTTTTGATGGCCTAGTTTCGCCCACGTCACGCTATGTCAGGCCGCGGAGGACTTGAAAATTATTCCAATAAGCCGTCTTTTACTATGGTTGCGGCCGAATGGAGGGTTCGTCCATGTCAGAAGTGAAGCCAGTTGGAACGGATCATATTGTGACACCCGTCCTGTCTGTGGCGTCTACAGGCCGTGTCCAGCCCCGATTTGATCCACCTGCCACCGTCATGCAGCTGTCGCCTAATGGTGTTGCCTTGGCTCATCAGGCGTCCGGGCTGAAAGCTAACGACCAGATCTTTGCCGAGCAGGATCGGAAGAAGCTCATCGGCCTCATCAAGCGCATCCTGAAGGACAATACCAGCGCTTAACGCCCTGCCTATAGACGTAAGCTCCTGCAAACGCTTAGTTAGTGCTTTGGGCCAATGGGGCCATGAGGAGACGCGATGATGTATTGGCGATTGGTCTTGGCGCCCCGCTTTATTCCTTTTTCTTTGGCTATTGGGATGTGCCTTCTGGGGCTGACCTGGCTCATGGCTGGAACGCCTTCGCTTTGGGCTTTAGGCTTCTTTCTGGTTGGCTCAACTTTCACCCTGCTTGGGCTGCATGATCTTTTCCAAACGCGCCATGCGGTGCTGCGCAATTATCCGATTGCTGCGCATCTGCGCTTTCTTCTCGAAGCCATTCGTCCAGAAATGCGGCAATATTTTTTCGAGGATGAAAAGCATGGCATGCCGTTCGCCCGCGACAAGCGGGCGATTGTCTATCAGCGCGCCAAGCTTCAGCTCGATAAGCGCCCCTTCGGTACGACATATGACGTCTATGCCGATGGTTTTGAGTGGATGAATCATTCGCTTGCCCCAAAACCTTTGGCGCCTTCAGATTTCCGCGTGACGATTGGCGGGTCGGATTGCGCACATCCCTATTCAGCCTCGGTCTTCAATATCTCTGCCATGAGCTTTGGCGCGCTGAGCCCCAACGCCATTCGTGCCTTGAATGAAGGCGCAAAAAAGGGCGGCTTTGCCCATGACACGGGTGAGGGCGGCTTTAGCCCCTATCACCGTTTCGGCGGTGGCGACATTATCTGGGAATTGGGTTCAGGCTATTTCGGCGCCCGCCACGAGAA
>CAIVAX010000200.1 GCA_903903935.1 uncultured Hyphomicrobiales bacterium
CGCCGCCCGCAGAGCCGCGCCTGTATCGGTGGTAAAGAAGGGATTGCCCGTGCCCCCAGCCAGAATTGTCACACGTCCCTTGGCCAAATGGTTGAGCGCGGCTTGGCGCGAAAAGGGCTGGCAGAGGGAGGGCATGGCCACAGCCGACAGGGCGCGGGCCGATTGGCCCTGCATTTCGATCGCCTGTTCGAGCGCCAGCGCATTCATCACTGTTGCCAGCATGCCAATGGAATCGGCGCGGGCGCGTTCAATGCCCTTATCGGCGCCTTGAATGCCGCGAAAGAAATTACCGCCGCCGACAACCACACCGATTTCAGCGCCAAGATCAGCTGCAGTCGCGAGATCTTTGGCAATGCGCTCAAGTGTAGGCTGATGCAGGCCGTGGGTGAGAGAGCCCATCAACGCCTCGCCTGACAGCTTCACAATCACGCGCTTCCATTTGAGGGGGTGCGGCGAAGCATTCATCAGGAACTCCCAAGCCTAAATATGATCAAGCCTAAACACGATTCGGTTTCTTGCTTCTGCTTCTAAACCACAGGCCAATCTTGGCAAGCACCTGTTCTTAACACACACCGTTTGGTCGCTGGCAAAGGAAACTTTGTAAAGCGCCATTGCGGCCGTTTGCAGGCAAGAAAAAAGGCGGCCGAAGCCGCCTTGATCATTCCGCAGGGACTAAAACTCAGCCGTTACCACCCACTGCGGCGGCGACTTCAGCGGCGAAATCTGATTCCTGCTTTTCAATGCCTTCGCCCAAGGCATAGCGCACAAAGCCCTTGAGCACGACCGGCGCGCCAACGGTTTTGGCCGCTTCCTGCACAACTTGACCAATCGACTTATTGGCATGATCAGCATGAATGGAGGGCTGATCAATCAAGCAGACCTGCTTGTAATAAGTCTTGAGGCCGGATTCGAGAATCTTCTCGAGCACATTGGCGGGCTTGCCAGCATTTTTATCGGCCAGCACATTCTTCTCACGCTCGACCACAGCCGGATCCAGACCTGTGGCATCAAGCGCCAGCGGTGCAGCAGCTGCCACATGCAAGGCGATCAAACGGCCCAGAGCTGAGAGTTCATTGGTGCTGCCGGTTGATTCGAGCGCCACGATCACGCCAATCTTGCCCAGACCATCGGCAATCGAATTGTGCATGTAATGCGAGACAACACCCTTGGAGACATGCAAAGCTTGCGCGCGGCGCAAGGTCATGTTCTCGCCAATAGTGGCAATGGCATTGGTAAGCGCATCGCCCACTGTTGCGCCGCCGGGATGATGAGCGTTCTTGAGCGCCTCGACATCGGTTATGCCTTTTTCCAGCGCGACAGAAGCAATACCACGGGCCAGCGCCTGAAATTCTTCATTGCGGGCAACGAAGTCGGTTTCCGAATTGACCTCGACAACCACACCCTGTGTATCGCGCACGAGAGCGGCCACAAGGCCTTCAGCGGCCACACGGCCGGACTTTTTGGCAGCCTGCGACAGACCTTTCTTGCGCAACCAATCGACAGCGGCTTCCAGATCGCCGTCCGTCTCGCTCAGCGCCTTTTTACAATCCATCATGCCTGCGCCAGTCTTCTCGCGCAGATCTTT
Source organism: uncultured Hyphomicrobiales bacterium (assembly GCA_903903935.1). Lineage (GTDB taxonomy): Bacteria > Pseudomonadota > Alphaproteobacteria > Rhizobiales > Beijerinckiaceae > Terripilifer. Next base: position 1,586 of record CAIVAX010000200.1, read on the forward strand.
GACAAGGGCGGCTGTAATATTCGCCATGGGAGGTTCCTTTCTTCATCGGCCTAGAGAGCCGATTTGCGTGACACTCAAATGAAGGGATTTAATGCATATGGGCCGAAGCTTGGCTCCGGCCCTTGCATTAGGATAACCGACCGAAGCCTCAGCCCGGGATCAGTGTGCGGGCCAGATTGATCCAGCCATCGCGCTGAATACGGCCGCCGAGCTTCAGGCTCTGATCAACCGAAGCGGCATCAGCCTCAGACATAAAGGCAATTTGCCAATAATGGAAAATGCCACCATCATTGAGCTTCTTGACGATTTGCGGACCAACGCCCTGCAATTTAGCCAGATCATCGGGAGCGCCGCGCGGCGCCGAGAGCAGTTCAAACACTTCGGTTGCGCCTTCGCCGTCATGATTGTCTCTGGCTGTGGCAGCTGGCAGATCGACCTCAACGGGAGCAGCTTGCGCGCCCAGATCAACACCCGAAGCGCCCTGAGCGCGTGAAATGCCATCAATGGCAGCTCTGGCAATGAGGTCGCAATAAAGTTCAATGGCGCGGCCCGCATCATCATTGCCGGGAACGGGGAAGCGAATGCCATCTGGATCGCAATTGCTGTCGATGATCGCAGCAACGGGAATGTTCAGACGATTGGCTTCCTTGATCGCCAATTGCTCTTTGTTGGTATCGATCACGAAGATCAGATCGGGTGTGCCACCCATATCCTTAATACCGCCCAGAGCCTTTTCCAGCTTGTCGCGTTCACGCGAGAGCATGAGGCGCTCTTTCTTGGTCAAGCCCTGTGCGCCAGCGCTCAATTGATCATCGAGCTTGCGAAGGCGATTGATGGATCCTGAAATGGTCTTCCAATTGGTCAGCATGCCGCCGAGCCAACGCGAATTGATGTAATATTGGGCTGAACGCTTGGCAGCTTCAGCAATATGATCGGCAGCCTGACGCTTGGTGCCAACGAACAGAACGCGGCCACCCTTGGCCACAGTGTCTGAAACGGCCTTCAAAGCTTGGTGCAACAAAGGCACGGTCTGGGCCAGATCAATAATGTGGATATTGTTGCGAGCCCCGAAGATATAGGGGGCCATTTTCGGGTTCCAGCGATGGGATTGATGGCCGAAATGAGCGCCGGCTTCCAAAAGGGAACGCATAGTGAATTCAGGCAGAGCCATGATGTACTTCTCCGGTTGAACCTCGACGGATATTGGCCAGATCTCACGAGCTGGCACCGGAGCGCACCTTGGGTCAGGAACGCCTAAATCCGTCTGTGGAATGAAGCGGCTTATAGGGGGAGCAGCCCAAAAGCGCAAGTGGCCCGCAGCGGGCGTCGCAGGGCAATGAAAATTTGTTTAAAATCAGCATGTTAAAAAAGCAAGGATCAGGTCCTGAACCTGTCCTTGCTTGAAAAGTTTTAATCGCGCTCGATCCTGGCGACAATACCACTTTTCATGGGAAACCCCACTCAAGCGGGCGTGATCCAAGGCTTTCAGCCATCTGGATCCACTCAGGATCGATCCGTCCCTCCCGCGACTTGGTACTGCGCACAATCGGTTAAACCCAATGGCGGCCTCCGTTAGGATTAGCAAGGGCAGTTAAGCGCAAGTTTGAGGATTTGTCACGGGGGTTTTGTCGCAATTTTGACATTTTTGATTTTCTTTCAAGCAACATGCCTAAAAACTAGGTTTTTCGAGATAAGTCAGTGCCCCTCCTCCGAGCCGAGGCTTTGACTTATGGTCCCGTTCTAGCCATGAGGGGCTGGCTCCTAGCCATAAGGGGCTGGGTGAGCCTAATCTGAAAACCCGAATCGAATCCTTTTTAAGGTCCTTTCCCATGCGTCTGACCCGCTTCTTTCTGCCCATTCTGCGTGAAACGCCCAAGGAGGCGGAGATTGTCTCGCATCGCCTGATGTTGCGGGCAGGTATGATTCGCCAGGAATCGGCTGGCATTTATGCCTGGCTGCCACTCGGCCTGCGTGTGCTCAACAAGATCAATGCCATTATCCGCGAAGAACAAAATCGCGCTGGCGCGATTGAAATTCTCATGCCGACGATTCAATCAGCCGATCTGTGGCGCGAGAGCGGCCGCTATGATGCCTATGGCAAGGAAATGCTGCGCATCAAGGATCGCCATGAGCGTGAGATGTTGTTTGGCCCCACCAATGAAGAAATGGTCACGGCCATTGTGCGGGCGCATGTCAAATCCTATAAGGATCTGCCGCTCAATCTCTATCATATTCAATGGAAGTTCCGCGATGAAGTGCGTCCGCGCTTTGGCGTGATGCGCAGCCGCGAATTTTTGATGAAGGACGCTTATTCCTTCGATCTGGACGCTGAGGGCGCTCGTCATTCTTATAATAAAATGTTCACCGCTTATCTGCGCACCTTTGCCCGCATGGGGCTCAAAGCCATTCCCATGCGCGCTGATACGGGGCCCATTGGCGGCAATCTGAGCCATGAGTTCATCATTCTGGCTTCAACAGGAGAGAGCGAAGTCTTCTGTCACAAAGATTTTCTCGATATGGCTGCACCGCAGGCCAATATTGCCTTTGAGGATCGCGCTGTGATGCAAGGTGTGTTTGATCAATGGACATCGCGCTATGCAGCGACATCAGAAATGCATGATGCGCAGGCCTTTGCTGCCATTGCGCCGGGCGATCAGGTCTCAGCGCGTGGCATTGAAGTGGGGCATATTTTCTATTTTGGCACCAAATATTCTGAGCCCATGCAAGCGGCGGTCAATGGCCCCGATGGCAAGGAAACAGTTCTGCAAATGGGTTCTTATGGCATTGGTCCCTCGCGTCTGGTTGCCGCTTTGATCGAGGCCAATCACGATGACAATGGCATTATCTGGCCCGATTCTGTTGCGCCGTTCAAAGTCGGCCTCGCCAATCTCAAAGTGGGCGATGCAGCGACAGACGCAGCCTGTGCTGATTTTTATGAGAAGCTCGAGCGCGCCGGCGTTGATGTTCTCTATGATGACCGCGATGAGCGCCCGGGTGCAAAATTTGCCACGCTTGATCTGATCGGCCTGCCCTATCAGGTGATCATCGGACCCAAAGGCCTTGCCGATGGGCTTGTGGAAGTCAAAGATCGCCGCGCTGGCACACGCGACATGCTCACACCCGAAGCGGCGCTCGCCCGTTTGACCGCGTGAGCATAGTTTGGACCCTGTGGAACAATCAGCATGACTGAGCCCAGCCTCACCAGCACTGCCCAAAGCGAGCCTACGCCAGAGGATGAGTTTGCAGGCAGCAAGGAGAGCGTGCCACAAAACCCGCGCCACCAAAGCGAGCCCGTCAAAACTCTTCCCTTTGCGGGCTTTGAATGGATGA
>CAIVAX010000201.1 GCA_903903935.1 uncultured Hyphomicrobiales bacterium
CGAAGCGGGTGCCCCCGTGATTGAAAACTGCACCCTGCCGATGCCGGGGGATCACAACGTGTCCAACGCTTTGTCGGCCATCGCCGTGGCGCGCCATCTGGGCATGAAGCGTGCCGAAATCCGCGATGCTTTGGCAAGTTTCGCCGGTGTGAACCGCCGCTTTACCACCGTGGGCACTGTGGGGGGCGTGACGATCATCGACGATTACGGCCACCATCCTGTCGAGATTGCCGCTGTTCTGCGCGCGGCAAGAGCCTCCACCAAAGCCCGCGTTGTCGCTATTGTGCAGCCGCATCGCTATACGCGCTTGCAGTCCTTGTTCGATCAATTCGCCACCTGCTTTAATGATGCCGATAGCGTGATCATTGCTGATGTCTATGCCGCCGGTGAAAAACCCATAGAGGGCTTTGATCGCGATCATCTGGTTGCCGCCATCAAAGCCCATGGCCATCGCGATGCGCGCGCGCTCGAGCACGCAGACCGACTGCCCCATATGCTCAGCGATCTGGTTCATGCAGGGGATTATGTCGTCTGTCTGGGCGCCGGCAATATAACGCAATGGGCCTATGCCCTGCCTGATCAATTGCGCGCGCTGGCAGGACCATGAACAGCCTGACATGAGAAAAACCTGATGAGTTTTCCCGATCTCACTCCAGACTTACAAAGCCTGATGCCAGAGGTGCAGGGGCGTGTCATCGCCAATCAACCCCTCGCCCCCTTCACTTGGTTTCGTGTGGGTGGACCAGCGCAAATTTTCTTTCAGCCTGCCGATGAAGATGATCTGAGCTATTTCCTCTCGCGTCTGCCTGCCGAGATTCCTGTCACCATCATTGGGCTTGGCTCCAATCTGATTGTGCGCGATGGCGGCGTGCCGGGTGTGGTCATCCGTCTGGGGGGCAAGATCTTTGGTAAGATCGAGGTTCTGCCAGATTATCGCTTGCGCATCGGCACGGCTGTGCCGGATATGAAACTGGCGCGCACAGCTGCCGAAGCGGGCATTGATGGGCTGGCCTTTCTGCGCGGCATACCCGGATCAATTGGCGGCGCCTTGCGCATGAATGCCGGAGCGCATGGGGGCGAGACAAAAGATATTTTCATCGAGGCCCATAGCATTAATCGCAGCGGCACACGCCATGTTTTAACTGCCGCTGATATGGGCTTTGCCTATCGCCACACGCAAGCACCCCAAGAGATCATCTTCACACAAGCCCTTGTGCAAGGCCGCCCCGGCAAGCCCGAGCTGATTATGGCGGAAATGGACCGCATCACCGCTGCGCGCGAGGCCTCGCAGCCCATTCGTGAAAAGACCGGCGGATCCACCTTTGCCAATCCCAAACCGCACAGCGCTTGGCAGGTGATTGATGCCGCCGGCTGCCGCGGCCTCACCCTCGGTGATGCGCAGGTCAGCGAAATGCATTGCAATTTTCTGATCAATCGCGGTCAGGCCAGCGCTGCAGATATTGAAGGCTTGGGCGAAGAGGTGCGGCGGCGCGTGCGTGAGCATTCCGACATTGAGCTGCGCTGGGAGATCAAGCGCATTGGCATTGCGATGGAGTCATAACCCGATCACACGGCCTCGCATTTAACGCTGTGTTCATGCAGATGGTGAATTTTCTACTGACCAAACGCCCTCAGATAAGGATGCAATGATGAAACATGTCGCCGTTCTCATGGGTGGGTGGTCCTCCGAGCGAGAGGTCTCGCTGAGATCCGGCATGGCTTGCGTTAAAGCACTGCAAGACAGAGGCTTCAAAGTCACCCCTGTTGATGTTGATCGCTCAGTGGCCACGCGATTGGGCGAACTCAAGCCCGATGTGGCGCTCAATGCTTTGCACGGACCCTTTGGTGAAGACGGGACAATCCAGGGCATTCTGGAGGTCATGAATATCCCCTACACCCATTCGGGCGTGCTGGCCTCGGCTCTGGCGATGAATAAAGCCATGGCCAAGATTGTGATGGCGGCAGCCGGCATTCCTGTTCCCGGCGGGCGCACGGTTCACCGGCTTGAGGCGGCCAAAGCCCATGTCCTGCCACCCCCCTATGTGCTCAAGCCCATAGCCGAGGGCTCCTCCTATGGCGTTTTCATCGTCAAGGAAGACCAGACTCACCCACCTCAGGAACTCAACCGCGCCGATTGGCCCTATGGCGAGATGCTCTTGGCCGAACCTTTCATCGCCGGGCGCGAATTAACCTGCGCAGTGATGGGCGATCGGGCTTTGGATGTGATCGACATCCGAGCCGCCGATGGCGGCTGGTATGATTACACAGCAAAATATTCAAAAGGTGGATCAATTCACACTCTTCCAGCAAGTCTTAAAGGAAATATTTACCAAAAGATTCAAGAGTTGAGTTTGAAGGCCCATAAGGCTCTCGGATGTC
>CAIVAX010000202.1 GCA_903903935.1 uncultured Hyphomicrobiales bacterium
CCGCGGTCTGATTGGCCCAAACGATCAAGACTGCGATCAACAATCCGCCCCTGTCCGGCCAAGGCCACATTATCTTGCACGACAAAGAGCCCGCGATAAGTGGGATCGATATCTTGAATCCGCATGCGCCCCGCCAAGATTTCTTCGGACAAGAAGGTTGGATCTGGTACGAGCGGTGCGCGCTTGGTCTCGCGCAGATTGGGATCATTGGGATCGCCACGACGCAGACTAATGCTGAATGTGGTCATGCTCACATCATTGACAGGCACGCGCCAAGCCAGATGGATTGTCCAATCCTGATTATCAGGTGAGGGAGGCAGATCAACAAAGTGAATATTGGGCATCATCCAATGGGCGGTGCGTGTGGCATTGGCGCCGCCGCCTTTGCGAATACCTTCGCGAAAAATGCCATATTGCGTTTCTGTCACGCGGATTTCAGGAAACTCATCCAGCCCATATTGATCGGTCGAGACATTGTGAACAAAATGGACATGCAGTTCATCTAGGTCATTCTCAATGCGCTGGAAATAATTGCACGGCACGGGATGGGCGCTGACCAAGCGAATGCCATCTTGACGTTCAACCTCGGGAAAGCGCGGCAGCGGCGGTGCCTCGCCCTCGCCCAGATAAGCAAAGATGAGGCCCAAATATTCCTCGACGCGATAGGCTGTGCAGCGCACTTTTTCTGCGAAGGATTTTTTCTCCGCTGGCATATGTGTGCAACGGCCATCGCCGGCAAAGGTCCAGCCATGGTAAAAGCAGCGGATATCTTCTCCGACCACCCAGCCTAGCGACAAAGAGGTCTGGCGATGCGGGCAGCGGTCTTGCACCAGATGGACCTGGCCGCTCTCGCCGCGATAGAGAGTGAAAAATTCGCCTAAAGCCTCGACCCGCACGGGGCGGCCTTTGATGAGATCGCTGGCCACAAAAATGGGCTGCCAGAAGCGACGCAAGAAGCGTCCAGCCAGAGTGCTAGGGCCAATATGGGCAAAATCTTCCTGTCCGCGTGCCATTCATCCTCCCAATGGTGCTGGTCCGTGCCAGTCTTGTGGCGCTATTTTATCTGCTTGGGCCGCCACCACAAGGGCGCACGCAACCTTTCTAGGCTCAAATATCCCAAAATGTGCCAGTCATTAATCTGACATTTACCCTGATCCAGCAACATTCAACGCGGCAGGAGTTGCGATCTGCCAGAAAAAAGGGGCTGCATGAGTTCGACAATTTTGATTGCTGACGACGATCCAGTTCAGCGTCGTCTGCTTGAGACTATTGTACATCGTTTTGGCTATCAGGTGGAAACCGTGGATGGGGGCGAGGCCGCATTGGCGCGCTTAAGCTCGCCCGGTTTGCCGGAAATTGATTTGCTGATTCTCGATCTCGTTATGCCTGATCTCGATGGCATGGGCGTTTTGGGCAAATTGCGTGAGCGCCAATCGACTCTGCCGGTCATTGTGCAGACCGCTCATGGCTCCATTGAGGCGGTGATTTCGGCGATGAAGGCCGGAGCCATTGATTTTGTGGTCAAGCCTGTGGGTGCTGAGCGCCTGCAAATTTCGATCAAAAATGCACTGCGCGTCGATGCGTTGGAGGGCGAGATCCGCCGTTTGAGCCGCCGTTCGGCGGGGACGCTGAGCTTCAAGGATCTGGTCTCGCGCAGTGAGGAAATGTGCCGCATTGTGCGTTTGGGCGAGCGCGCTGCCAAATCCTCCATTCCTGTGCTGATTGAAGGCGAATCAGGGGTTGGCAAGGAATTGGTCGCTAGAGCCATTCAAGGCGCGTCGGATCGTCGCGGCAAACCCTTCATTACGGTCAATTGCGGTGCGCTGCCAGAAAATCTGGTTGAGTCGATTCTCTTTGGCCATGAAAAGGGTGCCTTCACGGGCGCCAATGAAAAGCATATTGGCAAATTCTCCGAGGCCAATGGTGGCACTTTATTCCTCGATGAGGTCGGCGAGCTGCCGCTTGAGACGCAGGTCAAATTGCTGCGCGCTTTGCAAGAGGGCGAGATTGATCCGCTTGGCTCCAAACGCTCCGTCAAGGTGGATATCCGTCTGATCTCTGCCACCAATCAAGACCTCATCGAATTGGTTAAAAATGGCCGCTTCCGTGAGGATCTCTATTATCGGCTCAATGTCTTCCCCATTACCATTCCCCCGTTGCGGGCGCGCCGCCATGATATTGCCGATTTGGCGCGGCGCTTTGCTTCGCGCTTTGCGGCGGAAGAGGGCAAGGCTCTGCGCGGTTTGACAGCTGAAGTGCTGGCTTTGCTCACGCGCTATGATTGGCCGGGCAATGTGCGGCAATTGGAAAATGCAGTCTTTCGCGCTGTTGTGCTGGCGGATGGCGATGAATTGGGCGTGGCTGAATTTCCTCAAATCGCCGCTCATGTCGATGGCTTTGATGTGCGCGTTCCTGCTGCACCTGCAATGATGCCGCCTATGATGGTGGCGCAGAGGGAAATCGTGCGCGTTGAAGTGCGTGATCCCAATATGATGCGCCTGCTCGATGATCAGGGCGATGTGCGCAAGCTGGAAGCCATGGAGGCTGAGGCCATTCGTTTTGCTCTGGCTCATTATCGCGGCCAGATGTCCGAAATGGCGCGCCGTTTGGGCATTGGGCGCTCCACACTTTATCGCAAGATGAAGGATTATGGCCTTGAAGAGGGCGAATCCTTTGCAGGAGAAGCAAGCGCCGCATAAGTGCGGAGTTTGTCGTTTATCAAAGCGTTTTGAGTTGCGTTTCGTTGAGTGAGTGAGCTGAGTGATTATTTCTTTGCGTCCAAATTCTGCGCGCGCCTTTTTTGATGTGGCCCGCTCTCTTATGGCTGGCTTTGTCTGCTTATTGGCCATGCAATCAGAGACTCAAAATGCCATTGCCAATGGCGAGACGCGCACGCTCAATCTCGTTCATGCCCATACGCAAGAGACGATTAGCGCGACGTTTAAGGTCGATGGCCAATATGATGCCAAGACGCTGGATCAACTCAATTGGTTTTTGCGCGATTGGCGGCTCGATGAGACAACCAAAATGGATCCGCGTCTGTTTGATTTGATGTGGGAGACCTATCGCGAAAGCGGCTCGCGCTCGCCCATTTTGGTGCAATCGGCCTATCGGTCTCCGCAAACCAATGCCATGTTGCGGCGTCGCTCAAAAGCGGTAGCAGAAAATTCCCAGCATATGGCCGGCAAGGCGATGGACATTCATTATTATGATGTCCCCATGTCGCAGATCCGCGAGATTGGCATGCGTCTGCAACGCGGCGGCGTGGGCTATTATCCAACCGCAGGTTCGCCCTTCGTGCATTTGGATGTGGGTGGGGTTCGGGCTTGGCCGCGCATGAGTTATGATCAATTGGCGCGTCTGTTCCCTGATGGCAAGACAGTACATTTGCCGTCTAATGGGCGTCCGCTGGCTAAATATGAAGAGGCGCGCGCTGAGATTGAGGCGCGCGGCATAGGCTCGGCGCCCACTTTGGCCCAGGTTAAATCGAAAGGCTTTTTTGCCTTTCTCTTTGGCGGGGGCGAGGATGAAGACGAAGACATTCCGGTTGGCAAGGTGCGGTCTGCTCAGCCGCGCCAAATGGCCAGTGCGCGCCCAAGCGCCAGCCCCGCATCGGCTAACCTTGCCTCTGCGAATATTGCCAATGACGATAGCAGTGCTGCCTATTATCTGGCCGATGCCAATCGTCGTTTAGCGATGCAAACGCCTGTTGTGGCCAAGGCACAAACCAATTTGCCAAAGGGCGAAACCTTTATGGGTCCAGCCCCCACGGCTGTTCCAGAAAAGGCGGCTCCTATTGTCGTTGCCTCTGCTCCCTTGGTCAGCGCGAATGTGACTGCGCCAGCCCTGCTGAAATATGTTGATATGCCTTTGCCGCCGCAAAGACCGGCAGAGCTCATGCAGCGTGCAGCCCTGCCAATTATCACCGCAGCCTTTGTTCCTCTGCCACCAATCCGGCCGCCGGAACTCATGCCGCAATTTTTGAAAAAGCCCTCCCGCACAGCTTCTCTAGAGCTGAATGAGGCTTTGCCTGATGTGATTGTCAGGGGGGCTGCGGGCTCACAAGATCCAGCAGGCAGATCGCTGTCCGTGCTAGCTTATGCGCCTGAGACTCAGGGCATGGGAAGTGTGATGGCGCAAAGGTCAGCGCTTCAGGCCCAAACTCAGCAAGCTGTGCAAACTGCACAACCTGTGCAAGCGACGCAGCCCTTGCAACGCTCAGCCAATGTGAAAGCCAAATCAGAGCTGACCAATCCGAAAATGGGCCTGACGGATTTTCACGCTTTGACCTCGCCCGTGCAGCTTGCGCAAAATGCGTCTCAGGAGATTGAAGCGCGCAAGAGTGTAGCTCCCAAATCGGGAGTGCAAAGCCTCATCTTCTCCAATTCAATTGGGCTGACGACGCAATTTGAAAAGCGCGGCAATGAGGCTGTGACCTCAGGCTTCGCCCAGCGCTGAGAGATAGAGATCGAGGATTTCTTCCTCCTCGCGGCGTTTGTCGCGATCTTGCCGACGCAGAGAGATAATCTTGCGCATGATCTTGGCATCATAACCGGTGCCTTTAGCCTCGGCATAGACTTCCTTGATGTCATCGGCGATGGCGCGCTTTTCCTCTTCGAGGCGTTCAATCCGCTCGATAAAGGCGCGTAAATGCTTGGCGTCGACCGTATTGGTGCTCATGACCGGCCTATTCTGAGGGGCTTTAGCCCAGGATGGGGGATTGGATGAAGGCTTATTGGCCTCGCGTCAAGAACGCGATCAAATAATCCCCGAAATCCTCAAGCTCTGATAGGCTGTTGTGCTCAGGCCTTATGCTGTGCGGCAGGTGATTGGGCGAAGGATTTGAGCTGTTCGTCGGTGGCGGGCTTCTGGTGCAGCTGCTTCCAATCCTCATAGGGCATGCCATAGACATGGGTGCGCAGGCTCTCTTTGTCGATCGACAGGCCGCGCTCGTCGGCTGCATCCTTGAGCCAATTGGACAAGCAATTGCGGCAGAAGCCAGCCATATTCATCAGATCAATATTTTGCAATTGCGGGCGTTCGCGCAGATGTTTGGTCAGGCGGCGAAAGGCAGCGGCTTCCAATTCAGTCTGGGTTTTGGGGTCGAGCTCGCTCATGTGAGTGGTCCTTTGGCAAAACGGGCCCGCCCATGGGCGCGGCTTGGATAAAATTCGATCTCATGGGTTTGCGGTGAGCACAAGAGCTCGCGGATCAGCGGGGCGAGGCGTTCAGCCCAGGCCTTCGCTTGTTCCGGCGTGCCAATCAGATCTTGCCGCAGCTCGATCAACATATGGGCCAGCCCTCGCTTGGTTCCATGTTCATACATTGTATCGCCTTCCAGCGCGCCGTCATAGGGTTCGTTATCCCCTACGGTCAAAGCAGCATCCTCACGCAGGCTGGCCAGAAAGGGTTTGGCGAGCCTTGGATCGCTATCCCACAAGATGCCGATCTGCCAGGGGCGGGGGCGATCTTTCCAGATCGGTGTGAAGGAATGCAGGCCAATCAGGGCGGGATTGGGGCCTTTTGCGCTCATCTGATCGATCAGCTCTTTTGTCGCCGTGCGATAGGGCCGCCAATAAAACTCGGTGCGGCGGGTGATTTCGGCGGCGCTGATGCGGGCATTGCCGGGGATAATGGCGCCATCGGATAATTGCATCACCAAAGTGGGGTCATCAGAACCACGATTGGGGTCAATCAGCAGGCGCGAAAAGCGGGTGAGCAGGGCGGGAGCGCCCAAGAGCTTGGCAAGCTCACGCGTCACAGCCGCCGCGCCTATGTCATAGGCAATATGGCGCTGGAATTGGGCCGGATCGAGCCCCAAATGGCCATAGTCCTCGGGAAGGCTATTGGAGGCATGATCGCACAATAAGAGCAGGCCCGAGTCGAGTTGTCCGGCAATGGTCTCGACAGGTTCAAACGGCTTTAGGGATTTTTCGTGTAAAGACATGGGTGCAGAATGCCGGATTTTAATGCGTGAGGAAAGTCTGATCCTTCAGCTGTGCACGCACAGACTCAGCTTTTCAAGGTTTGGCATTGACAGGGCGTGCGCATCCTTAAAGATGTCTAGGCCTCTGCACTGGCTTGGATTAATCTGAAACGACTTGGATTAATCTGCAGCGACTTGGATTAATCTGCAGCGACTTGGATTAA
>CAIVAX010000203.1 GCA_903903935.1 uncultured Hyphomicrobiales bacterium
CACATCCCAATCATTATGCGGAAAGACTCTGCGTGCGGCCCCCGATAATTGTGCGCCTACCATCACACAATTGTGGATCAGCGCATCATGCAGCACCAGATCTTTGGGGCCCATGAGAGCGGCAACCACGGTTACTGCCGTGGCATGGCCACTCACAAAAGTAATCGCATCTTCGGTTTGATAATTTTCAGCAAGCTGGCGTTCCAGCTCTTGATGAAAGCCGCGCTCGCCAGCGGTAATCCGGCTGGCTGAAACGCTTGTGCCCCATTCACGCGCCACATCGCTCACCGCTTGCGTGATTTCGGGATGGCCGTTCAGACCCAAATAATCATAGGATGCGAAATTCAGAACCGGCTGATTGCCAATCACGCTATGAGCGCCAGCTTTGGCCTCATGACGCCGATAAAAAGGATTGGCTATGCCCAGCACATCGGCAGCGGCTCGCTGGGTCTTGAACATTTGATAGGCTGGCAGACTATCAAAGGATGTATCCCAAGATTTAGTGGCGACTGGCTTTACAGATCTTTGATGATCGACTTTACGATCGCGGTCACGCATGCTTTGCAAAAGCGCAGATCGATCCGAAGCAGATAGGCGATCAACAGGTCCAGTCATCAAAGCCTCTTGACCGTTTGTAAGTGCTCACTAATTGCCTTGGCGAAGGGAGTTAGGCTGTCCATAGTCACACCTTCGGATGAGTGCCTGTCGAGCATGCCTTGATCAAGACTTGAATTGACATTGGCTCGCGCCTCTTCGCCCGCGTCTGAGTTCGGGCGCAGATTGCTGATCAAACGTCCGGCCAGATCGAGCAGATTGGTCACCGAGGTAATCGCGACCAGCGGCAATTCGACACCAAAGCGCTTTTCAATATCCATGCGCAATTCAAGACCCATCAGAGAATCCATGCCCAATTCGGTCAAGGGGCGATGAATATCCAGCTCACCAGCCGATAAACGCAAAATGCGTCCCACTTCGACAGCCAGCAATTCGGCCACTTTGGTGCGCGCTTCCACATCGCTCATGCCCTCGATCAGGGAGAGCAAGTCCACCTCTTCGCCTGCTTCCACTTGACCGCGTCCACCAAAGGCGGGAGCAAAAGCAGGTGTTGAAAGCAGCTTCATATCGCGCATCGCGCCGCCAGGCGTAATATCGGCAAAGTAACGGGTCGGCGCGCCCTCGGGCTGCGTCAACATCAAGCCCAATTGATGCACGGCATCGCGGGCTGGGATGCCCACCACGCCTGTGGCGCGCGCCAGCTTTTTGGCTGTTTCTGTATCTCGCGCCAGAACACCGGCATCGGCAATCGCGCCCCAGGCCACTGCCAACGCGGGCAAGCCTGCATTGCGGCGCTGGCGTGCCAAGCCTTGCAGATAGCCATTGGCCGCCACATAGGCACCCTGTCCCGGGCTGCCGACCAGCGTCGTTGCCGAGGAATAAAGGACGAAATAATCGAGCTTAATATGGCGCGTGGCCAGATCGAGATTTTGCGCGCCCGTGACCTTAGGTCCTAAAACTTTATTGATCATCTCGGGATCAAGGCCGCATAAAAGCCGATCCTCAAGCACCATGGCTGTGTGAATTATCCCAGCCAAACGACCATAACGCGACAACACGTGCTCGATCAGCGCTTGCACAGAGCCTTTATCTGTTACATCGACCTTTTCAACGATCAGCTGTGTACCATTGGCACAGATCGCCGAGGCACGCACCTGCAGAGCCCCCGAAAGCGCGCCAGAGCGCGAGGCGATGACAATCGTCTTGGCGCCCTGTTCAGCCAGCCAAGCGGCAGTTTCAAAACCAAAGCCCGATGTGCCGCCCACGATCAAATGCACGCCCGAGCCGGGCTTGAATTTGTGTTCGCTGCGCGGCTTGGGCAGGCGATTGCGCGGTGGTTTGATAAGAATTTTGCCCACATGTCCGGCGCTCTGCATCAGGCGGAAGGCAGAGGGCACATCTTCGGCATCAAACACACGATAAGGCAGTGGGGTGAGATGGCCATCTTCAAACGCCCGTTCGAGATCGCGCATCAGCGATTCTGTCAGGTCAGGATTGG
>CAIVAX010000204.1 GCA_903903935.1 uncultured Hyphomicrobiales bacterium
ATGATGTGTCTGATGGGGCGGGCGGTGTTATTCGGACCTATACTCCCGGTCCAAATATTTGGGCTGCAATCCTTCCAATCTCCGGAAAGTCAGAATTTATAATTGATCGAAGAAATATGAATATTACGCATAAAATTATTCTCAGATGGCGTGCTGATTTGACTCAAGATATGCGATTAAGACACCACAATAGGTGTTTTCTTATTCTTGCGAGCTGGGATCAAGATGAACAAAGACGATTTCTTATTTTCTTATGTGAAGAGGTCAAAGAATGAGTCTTGCTGCAGCATTGGCTGTTCGCCAATCCATATATCAAGCATTACTCAGTGACTCATCAGTGCTGAACAAGAAAGGCTCAAACGCAATTTTTGATGAAGCTCCAGGCAAAGTCGATCCTCCCTATATAGCTTTTGGACCCATTGTGTCACGCGATTGGTCAACAGCTCAAGAAAAGGGCGATGAGCATGATTTTACCTTACATTGTTGGTCTATGCAGCCAGGAACACGACAAGCGCTCGATCTGGCGGGTGATGTCATCAGAATTCTTGATCATGCACCCTTGCAGCTTGAGTCTCATCATCTTGTTCTCATCGCTTATACGGGGCTTGAAACACGCCGAGAAAATAAAGGCCGTTATGCCCTTGCAGCGGTGAGATTTAAGATTCTGACTGAGCGCGAGCTTTAAAATAGGAGGCGATTTTGACTGCTCAAAAAGGAAAAGATATTCTCCTCAAAATTGATAATGGTTCCGGCTCATTTCAAACCATCGCTGGATTACGGACAAAACGTCTAGCACTGAATAGTGATAGCGTGGACATTACGCATTCTGAGTCAGTTGGACGCTGGCGTGAATTATCGGCCGGAGCAGGAGTCCGGAAGGCTTCCATAGCAGGAACAGGGATATTTAAAGACGCAGATTCTGATGCGCTGATGCGTCAGCTTTTTTTTGATGGCAGCATTCGCGATTGGCAAATTATCTTGCCAGCTTTTGGTGTCATCCAAGCCCCCTTTCAAATTACATCTCTCGATTATCGGGGCGAACATACAGGCGAGATCACCTTTGATTTGGCGCTTGACTCTGCAGGCGCTCTCAACTTTCAGCCGATGTGAGGGGACATGAGCAATTTACACAGAGGTGAAATCGAGGCTGAACTTGGCGGTCAAATGCGAACCTTCTGCCTAACGCTTGGAGCCTTGGCTGAACTTGAGCATAAATTTGCTCAAAAGGATCTTATCGGCTTTATTGAGCGGCTCGAAATTGGCCGTCTCTCTGCACGTGATCTCATCGCAATCCTTGGCTGCGGTTTGCGAGGTGCGGGTGAGCAGATCACGGATGAGGAAGTCGGTCGACTATCCCATCAAGATCACTTTCTTGGTTATGTTAGAATCGTGACTCAGCTTTTAAAAATTACTTTTGGTGTGAACGCACCTGATTCTTGCGAGGCTCAAGATGAGTGATCGTGAAGAGAGTGTGTCGGGCTTTCCTCCAAAGTTGAGAGTCAAATGTCTGGCTTTTCCATGGCAGGAAGCTATGGCTTTTGGTTTTGGTTATCTGAAGCTGTCATCAAAAGAGTTTTGGTCTTTAACACCAAAGGAGCTCTATGCAGCTATGCGTTATCTGGCTCCTTTACCCTCAACTTATCCCAGTAAAGAAAGTCTGCATCACTTAATGAGTCTTTTTCCCGATCACTCAGAGCTTCATCATGAATGACATGACCTCTCTGACATCCCCGTTTGCCGCGCAAGACATGGTTCAGATCAAGTCTTCTCTGGAAGGCATTGACCTGACGGCAGCTAAAGTCTCCAAAAGCCTGACTAGTGCATTCTCATCAGCAGCGACAAGTGGTAAAACATTGGAGCAAACACTTCAATCAATCGGCTTGAATCTTACGAAGCTTGCTTTAAATGCGGGCATGCAGCCTTTGCAATCTCAAATGTCTTCTATGTTGGGATCATTGATGTCAAATCTGTCAACGTCAGTGACACCCTTTGCGGAGGGAGGCATCGTCTCTCGCCCCACTTATTTCAATTCTTCTTCTGGAACAGGTTTGATGGGCGAAAGGGGTGCTGAAGCTATTCTTCCTCTGTCACGCGGGTCAGATGGTCGGTTAGGTTTAGCCGTTCAGCCCTCTGGAACTGCATCGTCTATTGTTGTGAATATCAGCACGCCAGATGCCGACAGCTTTCGCAAATCACAAGTTCAACTGACCGGTGCCCTAGCGCGTGCTGTCTTGCGTGGTCAACGCGGGGTCTAGTTCGCTTTGTCTGATTGATGCGACTTTATATTATAAGTGAATAGTTTCTGTTGGGGCACTCTAAGACGTATCATCTAAGAGAGCATATCCAAGCTCATCATTCTGGCTCTGTTGGTGACAGGGAGTGAGTGCCAATGTGTGCTCATTCAATGCATCCTAATGCAGAGAAATGTCTTTATGCGCGTGATACTTTGTACATGGCAAACATCAGCTTTCAGTCAGCTAAACTATTTCCCCTGTCATTGAGAGGGAGCAATTTGAATGAATATGTTTCACGAAATTGTGTTCCCATTGGAGATTGCCCTACGGGCACGTGGTGGACCAGAGCGTCGGACGCAGATTCAGACAAGCTCTACTGGACGCGAGGAACGCAATCAAAAATGGAAAATTTCCAGGCGCCGTTATGATGCGGGATCAGGAGTGAAATCACTCAATGATATTTATAGAATTGTTAGTTTTTTCGAAGAAAGACGCGGCATGTTGCACGGCTTTCGTTGGCGTGATCGCCTCGATTGCTCCTCTTCTCCCTTAGGCAGCAATACAAGCCCCAAAGCGTCTGATCAGAAGATTGCAATTGGTGATGGGCAAACAAGACAATTCAAGTTGATAAAGTCTTATGGCTCATTGGCGGCTTATGAACGGTCCATTCAAAAGCCAGTCGCAGGCACAGTGCGCGTTCAAGTTGATGATCATCTTTTAACAGAAATGAGTGATTTTTCTGTCGATACAACCACTGGCATTCTTACCTTTATCAAAGCTGCTCCAGCTCAGGGCGCTGTGATCTGTGCTGGCTATTTGTTTGATGTGACTGTTCGCTTTGACACAGACTATCTGGAAGTGGACCATTCCGCATTCATTGCCGGTGAAATACCGAAAATCCCTCTTGTTGAAATCTTAATTTAAGGATCTCACATGCGCTCCTTGTCAGATCAATGGCGTCTTACTTTAGGAAAAGGTGTCACCACTCTGTGCACCTGTTGGAAGCTCATAAGACAAGATGGTGCGATTTTTGGTTTTACGGATCACGATGGCGATATTGTTCTTGATCAGATTGTTTATAGCGCTCGAACTGGACTTGAGTCGTCTGAAAGTGAATCGATTTTAGGTCTATCGACAACAGGTCTTGAGCTCTCGGGTATTCTCAATTCGTTAAATCTGATGTCTGACGTCAGCACCCATGTGACAGTTTATCATGATTGCATAGTGGAG
>CAIVAX010000205.1 GCA_903903935.1 uncultured Hyphomicrobiales bacterium
CACACCACAGATTCTGCGCCCAGCAGCAAACCCATTCTGCGCGGCTCAAAAGACTAATATCATGAGCGCCCACTGATCCAGCAAAAGACGCTTTGCAAAAGACGCTTTAAAGGAGCGATGATGTCGGACCCTTCCATACTCTCGCGCCGCCCGCCCCCGCCCATCCCCCTCACCGTGCTGACGGGCTTTCTGGGCGCTGGCAAAACCAGCCTACTCAATCGCATGCTGAAAGATCCGGCCCTCGCCAATAGCCTTGTCATCATCAACGAATTTGGTGAAATCGGACTTGATCATCTGTTCGTCGAAAAAGTTGATGGCGATATGATGATGATGTCCTCAGGATGTCTGTGTTGCACCATTCGCGGCGATCTGGTCGCCACACTTGAAGATGCCATCCGCCGCAGAGACAATGGCCGCATTAAGCCCTTTGATCGCGTGGTGATCGAAACAACAGGCTTGGCTGATCCAGCCCCCGTACTGCACACCATCATGTATCATCCCTATCTGATGCTGCGCTTTCGACTGGAAGGTGTGATCTGTGTGGTCGATGCAATCAATGGCTCAGCCACTCTGGATGAGCATGAGGAATCTGTGCGCCAAGCAGCTGTCGCAGATCGGATCGTCCTGACTAAAACCGATCTTGCATCGGACCCATCGATTGAGCGAGATTTGCGCGCCCGCCTGAAGAGGCTCAATCCTTCTGCGCTTGTTTTGGATAATCAAAAACCTTTTGATCTGGGCACGCAATTATTGGGCCTTGGCCTTTATGATCCCGATAGCAAGACACCCGATGTCAAACGCTGGTTGAATGCTGAAGCCTTTGACTCACCCGCCGCAGACCATGCTCATCATGACCATAGTCACTCACATGGTCATGCACACTCTCATGATCATGCACATGGGCACACACATGGGCATGACATTAATCGCCATGATGCCAGTATCAGAGCCTTTTGCTTACGCAGTGACAAACGTCCCTCGCCAGAGTCGTTTCAGACTTTTCTGACCTTATTGCGCGAAACCAATGGGCCCTCTTTGCTGCGCGTGAAAGGGATTGTCGCACTCTCAGATGATCCCGACAGACCCATTGTGATTCATGGCGTGCAACATGTGTTTCACTCCCCTGTCCGGCTAGATCATTGGCCAGATGCCGACCATTCAACACGCATCGTCTTTATTCTTAAAAATCTCGAGCCAAGTTTTGTCGAAAAATTTTGGGCGCTCTTCACCGGCACGCCAGCGATAGATCAAGCTGATTCGCAGGCACTGCGCGATAATCCGCTGAAGCCTTCCTCAAATGGTGGTTTATTGGGCTGAAGCGCCCTTAACCTCAATGTGAAAGACAAAGACACGTTCTTCACGCGATTGCGCGAGGAGGCGATGTCCTTCGCTCGCGATGAAATGCGGAATGTCGATCTCGGCCAGAGGATCGGTTGCCTCTAGAATCAGAATGCGACCCTTTGGCATGGCGGCCAGAGCTTTGCGCGCTTTGATCACAGGCAGCGGACATTTGAGCCCGCGCAAATCAAGACGCTCTTCATGATCGGACATTGGCTTTAGACCTCACTCTGCTGAGCTCATCATTCTGAACCCTTGGGCCCCTGCATTTACTCTTTCTCTTAACATCTCACCGCGTCCCAATTTGCAACAAATGCCTCAAATCAAGATCCTGCGACAGCACTCTGTATTCGCCCTTTCCAAGGGACATATCAGATAAGCAACTGAAATATCATCACTACTTGAAATCTGCGCACCCAAAATCGAACACATCTCTCTGGCCCGTTTCTTGATTTGACAGGACCAGAGGATCAGCCAAGCGAAGGCTGATTGTAAACGATGGAGTAGATCATGTTGAACCAAACATTGCGTGAGACATTAGACAGGCCCAACTTCATCACCAATTCAGACTGGCGGGCTTTCCAAGCTCAAACTTCCAAAGCCTCCTTCCAATGGATGTCGGACAACATCAAGATTGAAAATCTCAATTGGGCCCAAGCGTTGGCTCATCGACTGGAATGGAGCAATTTGATCGGGCGGGCGCTCGACACCAATGCCTTTCTGACCCCCGGTTTTCTTCTGCCCGCTGCCCAACATATTGAGCAGTATCAGCAGCCGCGTTTCATTTTCATTTGGGATCACTCCATTGGCCAAGCCAACCA
>CAIVAX010000206.1 GCA_903903935.1 uncultured Hyphomicrobiales bacterium
ACGGTGAGAGTCAATATTTTGACCGATGATCATGCCTAGAAACAGAGATAGGACGTGAAATGCCCAAACCCTTGCCTCGCCCGAATGATCTTTTGACACTCAATGACACCAATGGCCCCCAAGCTCCCAATGCTGGTCTTGCTCATGATCTTGTGATCCAGCCTCTCGCGCTGGCTCCTCAACCCGCGCCAGCAATGGGTTTTCCTCCCCCGCCCGCCCCGCACAACAATTTGCGTCCTGCGCCTATGATGTATCGCTCGATTGATGGCAGCGGCAATAATCTCCAGCACACAGATTATAATGCGACAAGCACAGATTTTATCCGCACCACTCCGGCGCATTTTGCCGATGGTGTGAGTGCGCCCATTATGGGTGCGAATGCCCGCGACATCAGCAATATTGTGGTGGCCGGGCAGGGCGCAACGCCCAATGCTGAGGGCCTATCGGGCATGATGTATGCCTGGGGGCAATTCATCGATCACGATTTAAATAAAATGCTCGGCGGCACAGCCGATATCAGCATTGCCACCTCTGCCAGTGATATTTTCGGCGGCGCAGCGATTAAGCTGTCACGCGCGGCGATTGATCCGGCAACAGGTGCAGGAACAGGCAAGCCGGGTGCAGCGATCAATACGGTTACTGGCTGGCTTGATGCCTCTATGGTCTATGGCTCGGATGCGACGACCGCCGCGAGCTTGCGGCTTGCTGATGGCCATATGGCGACCTCCGCAGGAAACAATCTGCCGATCGTCAATGGGTCGTTTCTGGCAGGCGATGTGCGCGTTGCTGAAAATCCGGATCTGACCGCTCTGCAAGTTTTGTTTGTGCGCGAACATAATTTTCAAGTTGATCGGTTGCAGCAACAACATCCCGAATGGAACGGAGACCATCTCTACCAACAGGCCAAAGCGATCGTCACGGCTGAGATTGCTCACATAACTTATTCGGAATTTCTGCCCCATCTGCTGGGTCCAGATCTGCTGACAAAATATAAGGGCTATAATCCCAATGTGAATCCGACGATTTCAGAAGAATTCGCCGGCGCCGCCTTCCGCTTTGGTCATTCCATTGTTTCGGCTGAACTCATTTCCTTCGCGGAAAACGGTTCAGAGATTGCCTCGCAAGATCTCAAAGATGCTTTCTTTGAACCGGCCAGTGTCTTTGCCTCAACGGGTGACGGTGCGGATGGATTATTGCGACATTTGGGAGCTGACAAATCCAATGCGCTTGATGTGCATATTGTCGATGACATGCGCAATTTCCTCTTTAGCCCCGGACAGGGGCAGGATTTGGCCGCCATCAATATTCAACGTGGGCGTGATTTGGGATTGGGCACATTGAACCAAACCCGCGAAGCGCTGGGTCTGGCGAAATATACCAGCTTCGAGCAGATCACGAGCGATGCCACAACAGCTGCAGCACTCAAGCAAGCCTATGGCTCGGTGGACGCCATTGATCTGTGGACAGGCGGCCTTGCTGAAAATCATATGGCGGGCGCCATGATTGGCGAAACCTTTGGCATCATCATCGCCCAGCAATTTGAAGCTCTGCGCGATGGCGACCGCTTCTGGTTTGAGAATCAGGGTTTCGATCCTGCCACACTCGATAAGATTGAAAACACCACTCTGTCAGATTTGATGCTGCGGGACACAAATACCAAGGTCATGCAGGCGGATGCCTTTGTCTATACGCAACGCGTCAGCGGTGTGGTGGATGGCATTGTGGCTGATGATCCCACTATTGCTATGCTGGTGATTGGCTCAGCAACCAAGGATGATGTGCTCATCGGCGGTAGCAATCAAGATCAGCTGGTGGCAGGTGCTGGCCATGATCGTCTCGATGGCGGATTGGGCAATGATCTGCTGACAGGCGGCACAGGGCCTGATGTCTTTGTTTTCAGCACAAAGCTCGGACCCAAAAATATTGATCGCATCGTCGATTTCAAACCCGGCATTGATAAGATCGAACTCTCGCATCTTATTTTCCAAGCATTTCATGCTGGTCCTTTGCAGGCGGGTGCGTTTCAAATTGGCTCGCAAGGGCCCTCTCACCAAGCGCATATTATTTATAATGAAAATACAGGCGCGCTTGTCTATGATGCAGATGGCAGTGGGCCTGCAGTTGGTCAGCAATTTGCGCTTGTCACCCCAGGTCTTCACTTGACCCAGAATGATTTTATTGTTGGCTGATCCTGCTGTGTGATCAGTCCTTAAGATCAATCATTGCCACCACCCATATGAGTCCGGAGATGATCCGGACTCATTCTTTTTTAAGATCTGACGCCGTTTGCGTTGAATTGAGACGGCGCGCCAAGCGCTCCATCAATCTCTCCTTAAAACCCCTCTGCTATAGTTAATGAAGGTTTGATGGCACCTGCCATCTTTCACGTATTTGTTTTTATGTTTTCAGATTGTGCGTGTCGGTCTTGTGTCCGTGACACGTGTGACGAGTTTTGTGAGTGGTGTTGATATGTTCATTAAATGTTTTCGGGTTTTGAGCAGCGTCACTTTGGTTTTGGTTACAAGCCCGCTCTGCGCGCAATCCATCGGCCTCACCGATGTTGACTCTCTAGCAAGCTCCACATTCATTTATGGCCTCTCCGCCAATGGTGCAATTGGCATTGGCACGGCCGGAACAGGTCTCTCCCGCCGCGCCCTGCGCTATACATCCAGCGGTGGTGTGCAGGATTTGGGTCTGCTGGCTGGCACATCAAGTCAGGGCATGCCTTATACTTATGCCTTTGCCACAGGCATTTCTGCCAATGGCACCGTGATCGTGGGACAATCTTCTGATGATGCCAATATGGGGCAAGCCTATGTCTGGACAATGTCGGGCGGCATGGTTGGCCTTGGCTATCTCAATGGCGGTGGCACGTCGACCGCCTATGCCGTCTCGTCCAATGGCGCAGTGATTGTGGGCACGGCCGAAGATGGCGCCGATTCCTCTCTGCAAAAGGCCGTCCTCTGGACTGGCCCGCTCTATACCGTTCAAACGCTGGGCCTTGGCAAGCTCGATAGCGCCACACCCTATGCCAGTTCTGTGTCGGGCGATGGCAAAAAAATTGTCGGCTTTGCCTCAGACAACACCACATCTTATGCATGGCGATGGACCAGCGGCGATAGCAATATCGCCAAATTCATGCCTTCTGGTTTTAATTTGGGTTATTCAGATGCGGCGGCCATTTCCCTCGATGGCACTACCATTGTGGGGACCGTCAGCACCACTAATGATCAGTCCAATCTGCAAGCCTATTCTTACAAAAACTCAACTTTAACTGTGCTGGGTCTGCTCAATGACAGCACGGGGGCCGCAGCTTATTCTTATGGCAATGCGGTCAATCAAGATGGCACAGTCATTGTCGGGCAAGCTACGGATGGCGCCAATCTTGATCGACAGGCGGGTTATCGCTGGAGCGCGGCCACTGGCATGCAATCCATCGAGCAATGGCTTGCCGGCAAGGGCGTCGCCATCAATCCCGCCTCATCCTACGCAACCAATGCCGCCAGTGTGAGTGCCGATGGCTGCGTGGTGGGCGGGCAATTGAGCAATAGCCATGGCTTTATCGCACGCGGCTGTTTCAACATGGGTATAATTGATGGCGATGATTATCAATCCTCGGTCAATAGTGCGCGCTTTGCTCTGGCCACCATGAGCACCATGCATATGGATCTGGTGATGAATGGCTATCATGGCAATCCCACTGCCAAACGGCTCGAGGAAGGCAAATTCAGTTTTAGTTTTGATGGCGATCTGGGCGCACTCAATGGCGTGAAAGAGAATGATCCTGATCTTGAGAAACTCGGTGAATTTTCGCTCGCCTTTGGCGGGCTCTATGGCACGACCTGGCGTGTGGGTTTAGGCCGCAATGAATTTCGCCAACGCCTCGTTGATGAGGGCAAATTATCGACCCGCAATCATTTCGCCACATCCGAAGTGCTCCTCAATATTCCCTATACCTCAATGTATATTGATGCTTTGGGCTATTATGGCATGAGCTTTAATGCGGTTGATCGCGGCTATCTTAATGGCGGCTATGCCGATCTCTCCTCGGCTCATGTGAAGGGGCGCAATTGGGGTGGGCGTTTTCGCTGGGATTGGCTTAACCTCATTCAATCGGGTGCGATTGGCATTACTCCCAATGTCTCCATCAATTATTTTCATGAAAGCTTCGATGGCTATGCAGAAAATGGCGGATCTTTTCCCATCACTTGGGGGCAAGCCAAATATGCTTCATCGGATATGCGCATCGGCGTTGATGGTCATTTTGACATCACGCAAAATGCCGCACTGCTGACAAAGTTTGAAGCAGTCAAACGGGTTGATCCACAATCGCGGTTTGCCAATGGTGATATTATTGGCATTGGCCCCATTGTCGCGGTGAGTGGCAAATTACAGGATCATTGGTTTCGCGCCGGCCTTGGCGCTGAGGTCAAAGAAGGCAATGCCATTCTCTCCATCATGGTCAATGCCAGCACAGAAAACAAAGGCCGGGCCTGGGCCTCGCTGGGGATGAAATCGATGTTTTAAGAGCGCGGGCGATCACTCAAACTGAGGGTGAGGCCACTTTTTTCGGACACTGGTGCTGCGAGAGAGGATTGAACTCTCGACCTCTCCATTACCAATGGAGTGCTCTACCACTGAGCTACCGCAGCACATCGTCTGAGCCGCATGGGATCGTACCAAGGGGCCAGGCTGAAGCTTGACCCGATCAGGCTGAACCCAAAGGTCAGGCTGACAGGCAAAGTCAGGGGGGCTTTTGCCACAGGCTTTCGGGCCTGTCCAGCGAGCAGCTTGCTGGAGAGCCTTCAGAGGCTTAAAAAGCCCTGTGTAAGGGATCAGCGCGCAAGCTGGGCCCTGTGTGACTGGACCAGAGCGGTCCTTTTCGGTTCAATTGGGAGACAATCATGGCATCGGAGCCGGACAATCCCCCAGCGGCAGAGCCTTCTGCCGCCCTTTCCTCCAAGTTGCCAGCGGCAGAGCCTTCTGCCGCTTTTGCCTCCAAGTTGCCAGCGGCAGAGCCTTCTGCCGCCTTTGCCTCCAAGCTTCAACGTCAGGCCTCCGAGCGCCGGCGGCTGGCTGAAGCGCTGCGCGAAAATCTCAAAAGACGCAAAATGCAGGCGCGAGTGCGCCGTCAATCGGCTATTGAAGAGGCAGATTTGGATGAAAAGCCCTGATTCGGCTCCCAGCTGTTGAGCTTGTGCGGGCCTGTCGATGCAGGGGCTCTGAGAGGATTTATGGATAGAATTCGTATTCTAGGGGGCACCCAATTGCAGGGCACCATTCCTATTTCCGGTGCCAAAAATGCCGCTTTGCCGCTGATGATTGCGTCTTTGCTGACGCCCGAGACATTGACCTTGGAAAATGTCCCCCGTCTGGCCGATGTGCGTCAATTGCTGCGCATTCTCACCAATCATGGCGTCGATCATGCCATTGATGGCAAGCGCCCGGGCGATAGCCCCATTGCCGGCCAGACCCTGCATCTGAGCGCTAAGCATATTGTTGATACAACAGCCCCTTATGAATTGGTCTCGCGCATGCGGGCCAGCTTCTGGGTGCTCGCCCCTCTGATTGCGCGCATGGGCGAGGCGAAAGTCTCCTTGCCAGGTGGCTGCGCAATTGGCACGCGGCCGGTAGATCTTCTGCTGATGGCATTGGAGCGTTTGGGCGCCTCGATTGACATTGAAGGCGGCTATGTGATCGCCAAGGCCCCGCAGGGTCTCAAGGGCGCCGAGATTGTCTTCCCCAAGGTCACTGTGGGCGGCACGCATACAGCGCTGATGGCAGCGGTTCTGGCCAAGGGGCACAGCCATATTCGCAATGCAGCGCGCGAGCCTGAGGTGACTGATCTCGCCCAATGTTTGATTGCGATGGGTGCCAAGATCGAAGGCCTTGGCACGTCAGATTTGTATGTTGAGGGCGTCGCGGGTCTGCATGGCGCGCGTTATGAAGTGCTACCCGATCGGATCGAGGCGGGAACTTATGCCTTTGCGGCTGCGATGACCGGCGGGGATGTTCTGCTTGAGCGGGCGCGGCCCGAGCTGCTGCAATCTGCATTGGATGTCTTGCAGCTCACCGGCGCCAAAGTGACGGCCACGCCGCAAGGTGTGCGCATTGTGCGCAATGGCGGCGGCATCCAGCCTGTCGATATCACCACAGCCCCTTTTCCCGGCTTTCCGACCGATCTGCAAGCGCAATTCATGGCCTTGATGACCAAAGCAGAAGGCGCCTCGCGCATCACCGAGACGATTTTTGAAAATCGCTTCATGCATGTGGCCGAATTGTCGAGATTTGGTGCGCATATCCGGCTTGAAAATGATTCCGCCATTGTTGAAGGCATGCCCAAATTAAAGGGCGCGCCGGTGATGGCGACCGATTTGCGTGCCTCTGTCTCGCTGGTGATTGCAGCTCTGGCTGCCGAAGGCGAGAGCATGATTCATCGTGTCTATCATCTGGATCGCGGCTTCGAGCAATTGGAGCAAAAGCTTGGAGCCTGCGGCGCGCAAATTGAGCGTTTGTCTGAGGCAGGCTGAGGGGAGAGGCTGAGATGGCACTGGCAGAAAAGTCCCATCCCCTTTTGCGTCTGATTGCATTGGATGCCGAGGATCTCAGCATTCTGTCCGCCCATGTGCAGGATGCGCTGGTGCGTCTGGCCGATATTGCCTTTCTGGGCAAGGACAAACGTCTGGCTTTGTTGATCTCGCGCTTTGATTGGGCCTGTGCAGGCGGCGATGATTTGCAGCGCTGCCGCTCGGGCCTGCATTTTGATCATGTCCTGCGGGTGAGCTCGATTGGCATAGATCGGCAGAAATCTGAGGCCCTGCTCAATCTGCTCTCGATCAGTTTTGAGTCGGGTCAAGCTCCTTCGGGGACCATTCATCTGACCTTTTCGGGCGGCGCCTCGCTGCGTCTGGAAGTTGAATGTATCGATGCCCAATTCCGCGATCTGGGGCCACGCTGGGCCGCTAGCGCCCGGCCGGGCCATCCCCTTGAGGAGGCGGCGGAGCCCAATAATCCCTCCCACGAGCCTTCGCCCTTGCGATAAAGCTGGAAAAGCGGCCGTAATTTTGGCATGGGTGGGGGGTAAGCCCCCATTCAATCCCCCGGCTCGCCCGGTTGTGACCCTGGAGTTCCCATGCCCTTGCGGCTTGATATGCGCAATCCTGATTTTGAGGCGCAGTTCGTCCATCTTTTGGCGATGAAGCGCGAAGTCTCCGATGATGTCGATCAGGCTGTCAGGAGTATTCTGGCGGATGTGCAAAAGCGCGGCGATGAGGCCCTGATTGACCTCTCCAGTCGCTTTGATCGGGTCGATCTGCGCCAATTAGGTCTGCGCGTGAGCGCCGATGAAATTGCGGCGGCGGTGAAACTCTGCGATCCCAAAACCCTTGAGGCGCTCGCCTTTGCCCATCAGCGCATCGCAGCTTTTCATGAGCGTCAGCGCCCCTCGGATCTGCGCTTTACCGATGCGCAAGGTGTCGATCTGGGTTGGCGCTGGAGCGCTATATCAGCGGTTGGCCTTTATGTGCCGGGCGGCACGGCAAGCTATCCCTCTTCAGTGTTGATGAATGCTGTGCCTGCCAAAGTGGCTGGCGTTGCGCGTGTCGTGATGGTGGTGCCCGCCCCCGATGGCAAGATCAATCCGCTGGTGCTCGCGGCCGCCTCTCTTGCCGGTGTTGATGAGGTCTATCGTGTGGGCGGCGCACAGGCGGTTGCTGCACTTGCTTATGGTACCAAGCAGATTGCGCCAGTTGCAAAAATTGTTGGCCCCGGCAATGC
>CAIVAX010000207.1 GCA_903903935.1 uncultured Hyphomicrobiales bacterium
GCTTTTATTTCTGTTGCGCCGAATTCATTGAATATCCGCAGGATAGCCGTACGCTGTTTCTGCCTATTGAAACCGTATTAGCGGCGTTTGGTTAGATCTGGGAGGCGAGGGATCTTCACATCTGCGGCTTGCAGCGACATAGCTGCAACCGGGCTCGATTGAGTGGGAGTACCCCTCCATTCATTTGGATGTATTATTTATGAACTATAGGCTTTGCCTTGCTGTTTAGTCTTGAGTGGGGATGAGATGAAGGTCATCGCTGTTAGTCGCGCGGCGGCGCATGTGTTCTCAAAAGAAAAGCGAGATGACATTCACCTGCTCGAGGGCTTGGGCGTTGAGGGCGATGCCCATTTTGGGGCGCAGGTTCAGCACCGCTCGCGCGTTGCGATTGATCCGCTTCAGCCCAATTTGCGACAGGTGCATCTGATCGCACAAGAATGGCTGGATGAACTTGCTGGTCATGGCTTTGATATCAAGCCCGGTGATTTGGGTGAAAACATTACCACCACTGGCATTGATCTCATCCATTTGCCGCTTCACTCCGTTTTGCAATTTGGCTGGCAGGCTCAAGTGCGGATCACCGGTTTGCGCAATCCGTGCGGCCAGCTTGATCGGTTTCAACAAGGCTTAAAGGCCGCCGCATTGGGTCAAGATGAAAAGGGCGGCCTCGTTCTCAAAGCGGGCATTATGGCTGTGGTGATTGCAAGCGGCCATGTCCAGAGCGGAGACGAGATCGACTTGACGCTCCCTGAAAAGCCCTATCTGCCCCTTGAGCGCGTGTAAGAGCAGTCTTGCTATCATTCAAGTTTAAGAGGCTCTCGCAAGACCAGATGACAGACGCCAATCCTTTGGACTTTGGGTTGCTGGCCTCAACTCAAGATCACGTCGAAAAAAACCGACTTTCGATTTGGGCTTCTAGTCTGGGTTAACATCCCCTCCCAAATTTCACGCCTCAGCCCCTTACGCCCATTCAGGCGGGGGCGCGGTGAAGCTCATTGTTTCGCCGCTGGCGGGATGGGTGAAGCTGATTTTCCAGGCATGCAGGCACAGTGCGCTCTCGCCCATCTCTTTGGTTAGGCGCGGCGCCGTTTCGCTTTTCTGATAAGCGGCATCGCCGACAACAGAATGGCCGAGGACAGCGCAATGAATGCGGATTTGATTGGTGCGCCCGGTCAGAGGGCGCGCTTCAAGCAGGCTCGTGCCATCAGCAAAGCGCTGCAACACGGTGAAGAGAGTGCGTGCCTCATCGCCGTCTTGTTCATCAACTTCACGCGTGCCGGATGTTGAGGCGGCCTTGCCAATGGGCGCATCGCAATCAAACTCATCACGCACAGGATGGCCGTTGACGCGCACCAGATAGGTTTTGTCGACGCGCCCTTCGGCAAATTGGGTTTGCAAACGCCCGGCAAAGTGACGATTTCGCGCCACAATCACAAGGCCGGTGGTATTGGCATCGAGACGATGCGCGGGGCGGGGCTTTTCTGGTCGATACACTGTATCGAGGGCATATTGCAAAGTGTTGCGGGTAAAGCGGCCGCCCTCATGCATGGGTAAGGGGGCTGGCTTATTGAGCACCAAGAGCGCGGCATCTTCATAGAGCAAAGTAATATCGCCATTCACCTCTGGCTCGATGATCAGCGCATGGCGATGCAACAGGCGATCGCCCGCATGCACACGTTCCGCTGCGCAAAGCACACGATGATCGGCATCAAGCAGATTGCCCAAGCGGCATTGCTCTTGCCAATAATCTGCCGACAAATGGCTCAGCAAACGACTGAAGGTGTCGAGCACAGTCTGGCCTTCGCAGTCTTGTGGAACGCGCAAGGGACGAAACACATCAGAAGCTATGCTGCCGGGCAGGGGAGTCATGGCGGCGCGCAAAGCGCGATTGCGTGTGTGCAGAAGCTCTGCAGCTTTTTCAGCATCCGATTTATAACACCAGGGGCAGGATTGACCTTGCACATAGCGCGAATCCTGCTGTTCTTCGGGTGTTAAAGGGGATTGGCATTTGAAACATTGCGCGGCATCAGATTCCATCAGTGTGGGATCAACGCCCACGCGCTGATCAAAGACGAAACATTCGCCATTATAATGCGCGCCGCCGCAGTCTTCGAAATATTTGAGAATGCCGCCCTCCAATTGCAGCACATTGCGAAAGCCCTGAGACTCCATATAGGGGCCAGCTTTTTCACAGCGTATGCCACCAGTGCAGAACATCACAATGGTTTCGTCCTTGAGCGACTCGGGGAGTTTGGCAACGGCGGCAGGGAAATCGCGGAAATGATCCACACCTGCTGGCAGCGCATTTTCGAATGTGCCGAGCTTCACTTCATAATCATTGCGCGTATCGAGCAGAGTGATTTTGCGTCCTTCATCCAGCCATGCTTTTAATTGACTGGGCGCAAGCTTGGGCGAGGTGCGTTGTGCAGGGTCTATGCCCGGCACGCCAAAGGCAATGATCTCGCGCTTGATGCGCACCAAAGTGCGGCGGAAAGGCTGATGCGATGTATAGCTATATTTTGCAGCCAGCGGTTCTAGGCCGGGAATGGCACGCAGGCGTGTGAGCAGCGCTTCAATGGACTCCGCGCCGCCTGCCATGAACAGATTGATCCCCTCTGTGCTCAGCAAAATTGTGCCGCGCAATTGATTGGAGCGGCAAAAGGCGAGCAGCTCCAGACGCAGCGCCTGCAGCTCTTGCAAAGGCGCAAAGCGATAGGCCGCAATATTTACAATGGGCAGGTTGGAGGGGATTTGGAATTGAGATTTCACATATGTCCTTATAAATGATCGCTCCGGATGGTCAACGAATTGAAGGGCCTATGCCCCCCAGGGTCGCTCATCACAAGCACTCCGCATAAAGTTTATGGTCGATTTGGCCCACCAAATATCGTTGACACAAGCCCTGAGGTCACAACATAGTCCGTAAAAGATAGTTAATGATTGACTGGGTAGAGGGTGGGATGGACGAACAGGACAAGACAACGCGCGGATTACACGTGCGGGCTCCGCAAGATTTTGCCGCAGGCTTGTTCCTTATTGCTATTGGAGCCTTTGCTTTTTTTCAAGCCTCAAGCTTAAGCTTGGGAACTCTGCGCGTCATGGGTCCGGGCATGTTGCCGATCACTGTGGCTGTGATGGTGATGGCAGGTGGACTGGCTCTGGCTGTGACTTCTCTCTTCGAAGAGGGTCCAAAAATGGAGGCGCTTCATTGGCGCGGTCCATTTTTCATTTTGGGGGGTATAGTTTTATTTGCCCTCACAATCCGAAGCCTGGGCCTGTTTTTTGCCGGGCCCCTTTCGATGTTTTTTGGATCCATGGGCAGCGATGAATTTCGTTGGAAGGAATCCATCATCTTTTCAATAGGCCTGACTTTGGTGTGCATTGTTCTCTTCAAGCTCGCCTTGCGCCTTCCCATTCCAATTCTAGCGTTTATTTGAGAGACCGCGATGGATAGTTTGATCTCGAATTTATCGCTTGGCTTTTCAGTCGCCTTATCCCTCAAGAACCTAGGCCTATGTTTCGCAGGCTGCATGGTTGGCACTTTGATTGGCGTTTTGCCTGGTGTGGGGCCGATCGCCACGATTGCGATGTTGCTTCCCATTACCTTTGGGCTTGATCCCACAGGGGCGCTCATCATGCTCGCCGGCATTTATTATGGGGCGCAATATGGCGGCTCGACGACTGCCATTTTGATCAATATTCCCGGTGAAGCGACAAGCGTTGTCACTGTTCTTGACGGCCATCAAATGGCCAAGCAAGGCCGGGCGGGGGTGGCGCTGGGCATGGCGGCGATTTCGTCCTTCTTTGCTGGTTGTGTAGCGACCTTATTAATTGCCGCTTTAGGTGCACCTTTAAGTCAAATGGCGCAATTATTCGGTCCCCCTGAATATTTTTCGCTTATGGTGATGGGTCTTGTGTTTGCTGTTGTGTTGGCGCGCGGCTCCATCCTGAAGGCCATTTGTATGATCCTTCTTGGCCTCATGATGGCACAGGTAGGGACTGATCTCATTACCGGTCAGGAGAGACTTACTCTGGGATTGAGTGAATTATCTGACGGCATTGATTTTGCCGTTCTGGCTATGGGTATTTTTGGCTTTGCCGAAATTCTGCGCAATCTTGAAA
>CAIVAX010000208.1 GCA_903903935.1 uncultured Hyphomicrobiales bacterium
CCTGCGCGAAATAGGAGACCATTTCGACGCTCGCCAATTTGCGCAATTTTTCGATATTCTCATCCGCATAAGCGTGCTGAACTTCACCCAGCAAGCGCTCGAAATTATCGAAATCTTCCTTAGCCAAATTCAAAGCCTGATTGGGCATGGGGCGGGCGCCGCCAACCGGGCTTGCGCCTGCCGGGTTTGCGCCAGCCGAGTTTGCGCTTGCCGAGGTTGCACCAGAGCCAGCTGCAGTGGCAGGCCCCTGAGGCGGATTGGCGTTATAGGCCGATCCCTGCGGGCCATTAAAGGCAGCAGCAGGCGCCATTTGACGGCGCGCATACCAAGCCATGGCCATCTTCACCAAGAAGATCAGCAAAGCGATTTGAACGAACAGGCCGAGCATCGACATAATGCCGCCTAGTCCGCCAAACATGCTGCCACCAAACAACAGACCAAACAGACCCGCGCCCAAGAGGCCGCCCATCAGCCCGCGGCCAAAGCCGGAGCCAAAGAAGCCAGGACTAGCGGCAGGCGCCGCAGCGCTGGGGGCCGGGCTGACACCCGGCTGTGTTTGCGGTGTTGCAGAGCGCTGCATGGGCGCAGCACTGGGCGCAGTCGTAGTGGGTGCGGGGGCTGCATTGGTGTGCGAGCCGCGGCTGCCCGAAGAGCCGCCCAAGCCTGCACGCGCTTCTGCCAGCGCCGGCATCAGAGCCAAGGCCCCTGCCAAGAGAAGAACTGATATCTGTCGCATCGAACGAGGTCCGAACACGTAAATCTCCCTTTTCAATCCCGCTCAGAGCGGAACACATGTTATATTATATGGTTGCGGAGCTGCCAACTATCAAGCCTGCGTTGACCTGATTTGTCGATTTTATAGCACAATTTGACAAAAAGACGGCATAAATCACACTTTTACATTTGGACTTTAAGTCCCTAACCATTCATTAACCCCATTCCTTGGCGCTCGATTAACCCCATTGGGCCTAAATAGGGCCATGGCGCGTCGTGTTTTGGCCTTGACTGCATTGGCAGTTCTTTTGTTGAGCGTTGGCGGCTGCGGCTGGTTCCAGCGGGCTCAGCGCCCGGCTTGGCGTGATCAAGCTGAAAAAATCTGCCTTGCTGAAAAACGCGTTGCCTTCTCGGCCTTTGTGCAACCAGCCCGAGAGATTGATGGGCCGGGCATGTGCGGCCTTGTCACGCCTCTTAAAGTCACGGCGCTCGCCTCAGGCACGGTGGAATTAAATTCGACGCAGACTGTCGGCTGTCCAATGACTGCCGCCTTGGATCAATGGCTCGAAGAGGTCGTGCAGCCTGTGGCGCGGGCGCGCTTTGGTGTGGCTGTGACGCGCATCTCCTCCATGGGGGCTTATTCCTGTCGCCCGATTGATAATCTACGCGGTGCAAAACTCTCCGAACATGCCTTTGGCAATGCGCTAGATGTCGGTGCATTTACATTGGCAGATGGACGCGAGATTACCGTGGTCAAGGCTTGGAAGCGCGGTACGCCGCAAGAGCGCGCCTTTCTGCAAGAGGTGCATGCGGGAGCTTGCGCCTTCTTCACAACAGTTCTGGCGCCCGGGTCAGATTCCTTTCACGCCAATCACATCCATCTTGATCTTGCTATGCATGGCAATACATCCACCGGCCCAAGGCGCTATTGCAAGCCAACGCCGCCGCAATATCTCTTGCCGCCGCCGCAGCGTAACGATGGTTTGCCCAATCCGCCTGATCTTGAGGAAGAGCTGGATGTGGCCAAAGCCATTATGGGCATTAAACCAGCCTCACGCACAGCCTTGGCGTTGAATCACTCAGCCCCTGCAGTCAGTGCGCGGCCTCTGGAGCCATTAGCCCCCTTGCCACCTGTCAATCTTTCAACCACGAGCCGGGCGCGTCCCAATCCCTATCTTCCGCCCGCACCCATCGGCGCGCCCTTGCAATTGGGAATGGGTCGCAGCGCCTCCATAAGCGATGATGGCGTGTTTGATCCTGGTGATGTGGGCGATTGAGACGGTGATCTGATTTGAATTGAGGTGATGCGGCCAGATTGGAAAAATGCCTTAATCCAATCTCATTGAATGCCCGTAGCTCAGGCCCCTTGATGCAAAGGTAAAACCCCATGCTCTCTCGCCGTGATCTTCTTCTTGGTGCCTCTCTCACAAGCTTAGGCTTTGCGCTTCCCGCACAAGCAGGCGAAATTCCTTTTACGATTGCAGAATTTGAAGCCGCAAAAAAGGCGGGCAAGCCCATATTGGTTGAAATTCACGCCAGCTGGTGCCCCACCTGCAAAGCGCAAATTCCAATTCTAGCTAAGCTGTTTGCAACTCCCAAATTTGCTGATCTTGTTGTGTTGCGTGTTGATTTTGATCAGCAGAAAGACATTGTCCGCTCGTTCCGCGCACAGATTCAATCCACTTTGATTGTCTATAAGGATGGCAAGGAAATTGCTCGTTCGGTTGGTGATACAAATGCCCAATCCATTGAGAGCTTGTTGAACCAAGCAGTCTGAATGGCATGAGCCTTCTCTTCCTGACCTTTCTGGCGGGAGCGCTCTCGACTCTCTCGCCCTGTGTTCTCCCCTTGCTGCCCCTTGTGCTGAGCTCTGCACATTCACGCCATGCCTTTGGTCCGCTCGCTTTATCCTTAGGCTTGGCAATTTCCTTTGCGGCGATTGGCCTATTTGTCGCGACCCTTGGCTTTGCGCTTGGGCTGGATGCTGATCTGTTTCGCACCTTATCTGCACTCATCATGCTGATCCTAGCTCTGATGATGATCGCTCCAGCTGCACCAGATGGATTAAAGCTTCAATTTGGTGGAGTCACGCATTGGATCCATGCGCGATTTGCCAAACTCAGCTGGGATGGCTGGCAAGGTCAATTCATCACGGGCCTTTTACTGGGGGCTTTATGGTCGCCCTGCGTCGGGCCTATTTTAGGTGCGGCAAGTCTTCTAGCCTCACAACGCCAAGATCTGGGTTTTGTGACCGCCAGCATGCTCTTATTTGGTCTGGGGGCATCCCTGCCTTTGTTGGCGCTGGGGATGATGTCGCAGAGCGCTGGCGAAAAATTGAAAGCGCGATTGCTACTATCGGGACAGAGCGCCAGAGTGATATTCGCATTCCTCTTGGTGCTGATCAGTCTGCTCACCTTGAGTGGATGGGATAAA
>CAIVAX010000209.1 GCA_903903935.1 uncultured Hyphomicrobiales bacterium
CGATAAGGTCCGCATTCGTGTTGGCAATTTGACTATGACCAATCATCCCATTCATTTGCATGGTCATGAATTCAAAGTCTCAGGCACAGATGGCGGCTGGGTGTCTGAACAATCATCTTGGCCAGAGGTGTCAGTTGATATTGGCGTTGGCCAAATGCGCTCAATTGATTTTGTTGCCGATGAACCGGGCGATTGGGCCCTGCATTGCCATAAATCGCATCACACCATGAATGCTATGGGTCATACAGTGCGCACTTATATTGGTGTTGATCAAAAAGAGATTACCAAAACAATCAAAAGTCTCGTGCCAGATTATATGCCTATGGGCTCGCAAGGCATGGGCGAAATGGGCGCAATGGAAATGCCAATTCCCGATAATACCCTGCCGATGATAACCGGTTATGCGCAATTTGGGCCTGTCGAAATGGGCGGGATGTTCTCGGTGCTCAAAGTGCGCGAGGGGTATGATCGCAAAAGCTATGTTGATCCTGGTTGGTATAAGCAGCCGCAAGGCACTCAGGCTTATGAATATAAGGGGCCTGAGCCTGAGGCGACGCGTGTTCCATCTGCTCAAAAGCCAGCTGATTTTTCTGTTGCCGATCCGCGTACGAAAAACACATCCTCAAGCCATGAACATTAATTATCGACACTCACACTTAGGAGAAAAGATCATGAGGTATTATCTTCTCACAAGCTGTCTGATGATAGCTCTGCCTTCACTAGCCTTTGCTGAACCGGGCCCTCCCGGTCACACTCATGCCACGCCAGCAGGCAAGACGATGCCTGCAGATAAAGCTATGCCTGCAGATAAAGCTCATATGCATGGAGATGATCAGGGCCATCAACATGATATGAGCGATACACCCTTTGGTAAGCCGGGAAATCCCAAAGCCAAATCGCGATCCGTTAACCTGACCATGGTTGAGGGCAATGGCACAATGGCTTTCGAGCCCAAGGTGATCACGATCAAAAAAGGTGAGCAAGTCCGCTTCAATCTCTCTAATAAGGGCGCTCTGGATCATGAATTCATGCTCGCCACGCTCGAAATGAATTTGCAACATGCCGAAGAAATGAAAAAGAATCCCGATATGGAGCATGATGATCCAAATGGCAAACGCCTTACACCTGGTCAGAAAGGCGAGATCGTCTGGCTCTTCAACAAAGCTGGCACTTTTGATTATTCTTGCCTCATTCCCGGCCATAGGGAAGCTGGGATGACTGGTAAGATCATCGTCAAATAATCATGATGAACGAGTAGTTCTGATAAGGAGGCACTATGCTGACGACATTGTCACGACGAATTTTCGGACCGGCTCTAATGGGCCTGATTATGATTGCTCTTCCCTTTGCCGGCTTGCCCGCGCCAGCTCAAGCGCAAAGCCTGCCGCAAGTCGCCGGAACAGTGATGAAAGTGGATGCGACCACGGAGAAAATCACCATTCGCCATGGCCCCATTCCCAATCTCGACATGAGCGGTATGACTATGGTGTTCAAAGCCGGCTCACCAGATATGTTGAAGCAGGTCAATCCAGGAGATCAGGTCACCTTTACAGCTGATCGAGTTACTGGCCAGCTGACTGTCACAACACTGACCAAGAGCAAATAGGCTCAAAGGCCAGCCTCTGTTGTGTCTAACTGACTTAAAAAGCCCGAGGCATTTTTAATCTGCCCTCGGGCTTGTTTGCTCTGCGCCGCGCATCTTTTTTCAGCGCAATTTTATCTCAAGAGCTAACTCTTTTTGGGCCCAATCCCTGGCCCTCTTTAGGCCCAAGCTTTACCCCTTTTTGGGCCAAGGCACGCCTTGATAACCACGCCCCACAGCGCCAATGCCTTTATAGATAAACTTTTGGACGCGTTTTCCTTCATAGGTCTCGGTCGTATAAATGTTTCCCTTCGAATCCGAGGCTATGCTGTGCACGCCATAAAACTGCCCCGGCTGACGCCCACCATCTCCAAACGAGGTGAGCTCTTCCAAAGTCTCGCGCAGCAAAACGCGAATGCGCTCATTCTGCCCGTCAGCCAGCAGAATGAATTTTTGCTGCGGATCTTTGGTGAACACAATATCCCAGACGGAGCCAGCGCCTTTGGTATTTTTGGCATAGAACTTTTCTGTCACAAAGGTTCCATCGGGTTTGAACACTTGCAGGCGGTCATTTTGCCGATCACAGACGTAAACCAGATTATCGACCGAGCGTTCGACACAATGCACGGGATTGCGAAATTGCTTGGCAGGCTCTGCCGCCGGATCATAGGGACCCAGATCCGTATCATCGGGCTTATTGCCATAAGCGCCCCAATAGCGTTTCATTTTGCCTGTATCGGCATCGAGCACGGCAATGCGCTTGTTCAAATAGCCGTCCGCGACATAGGCCTCGTTTGATTGCGGATCGACCCAGATTTTGGCCACGCGTCCAAAGTTCTCAGGATCATTACTGCCGCCATTCATGCCCATATGACCAACCTGCATGATGAACTTGCCATCATTGGTAAATTTCAGCAGATGGGCATCCTTCTCGCCATTGCCGCCAATCCACACATTGCCTTTGTAATCGACATGCACACCATGGTTGGATTGCGGCCATTCATAGCCCTGACCAGGCCCACCCCAAGCGCGCAGTAAATTTCCTTCTTGATCAAAGACAAGAACAGGCGGCGCTGTGCGGCAGCATTCGGCAATGGGCGGATTGAGTTCAGCGCCTCTCTCATTATTGTTCAGGCCACTGGCGCCGCGATGGACAATCCAAATATGATCCTGATCATCCACCCAAGCACCAATCGTCCAGCCTAAAAGCCAATTGTTTGGCAGAGGCTTGGGCCAAAGCGGATCGACTTCATAGGTGGGGGCTTGCACAACCGAGCCCTGCGCTTCTGCCGATGATTTCAAAAAGGCTTGTCCCAGACCCAAAGTGAGAATGGCACC
>CAIVAX010000210.1 GCA_903903935.1 uncultured Hyphomicrobiales bacterium
CTTGTGTGCGATGAAACCAGCGCAAGGCTCATTGCTGATATCATCATCGAAACCTTTGATCCGGCGGAGGCGGCGGCGTCAGCTTTTGAGCTTGAGCCCAATACCAAGGATTGGACAAGCAAGGATTGGATCGTCGAAGTCTATTTTGGCGATGCGCCCGATGAAGACTGGGTGCGCGAATTGGTGGCCACAAGCGCAGGGCAAGAGATAGCGGCCAGATTGGAATTTGCCCGCATTGCCGAGCAGGATTGGATTGCCTCTGCGCTGGAGGGTCTCGCGCCGGTGCGCGCGGGGCGCTTTCTCGTGCATGGCTCGCATGATCGGGGCAAAGTGCGCGCCAATGATCTGGCTTTGGAGATTGAAGCGGCGCTGGCCTTTGGCACGGGCCATCATGGCACAACACGTGGCTGTCTGTTGATGTTGGATCATGTGTTGAAGCAAAGGCGTCCGCGCTCTGTGCTGGATGTTGGCACGGGCACGGGTGTGCTGGCGCTGGCAGCGGCTAGTGCTTTGCATCGCCCTATTTATGCGGGCGATATTGATCCCATAGCGGTGGAGGCGGCGCGGGCCAATGCCGTGCTCAATCATCTTACACCCTATGTGTTGCCGGTTGTGGCGCGCGGCATTGAACATGGCGCGCTGCGCGCTGGTGCTCCCTATGATTTGATCTTTGCCAATATTCTGGCCAAGCCCTTGCGCTTGCTGGCGCCCTCGATTGCGCGTGTGGCGAGCTTTGATGCGGATATTGTGCTCTCGGGCCTATTGGGGCGCGATGTGCCGGGCGTTTTATCGGCTTATGGGGCGCAGGGCCTGCATTTATCAAAGCGCATTGATCTGGAAGGTTGGGCCACTTTGCTCATGCGCAAAGGCGGGGCGGCGGCGCGTCCCCTTTATTGAGGAGATGAGGCAAAGTTTGCATCGCTGAGCGGGGCAGATTATCTTGGGCTATGTTCGAAAGCCTGTTTCAATCTTTCATCGAGACTGCCGATCCCTCCAAAGGGGCTGAGCGTGCCAAGCTCTTGCGGGCGCAAATGGCGCAGCATCATCTTGATGGCTTCATTATTCCTCGCTCTGATGAACATCAGAATGAATATGTGCCCGCCTGTGCCGAGCGATTGGCTTGGCTGACTGGCTTCACAGGCTCAGCGGGCCTTGCCATTGTGTTGCAGGATCAAGCCGCCGTCTTTGTTGATGGGCGCTATACGCTGCAAGTGCGCGATCAAGTCGATACAAAAGTATTTGCGCCGATTGCCTCGGCCGAATGCTCGCCCGAGCAATGGATTTCTGATCATCTCAAGGCGGGCGCGCGGCTTGGTTATGATCCTTGGCTGACCACTCAGGCGCAGATGAAGCGCTTTGAAGCTGCTGTGGTCAAAGCGGGTGGCGAGCTTTTTGCCACTTCGCATAATCTGATTGATGCTATTTGGCAGGATCGGCCTGCGCCCCCGCAAGGGCAGGTGCGTTTATATCCAAAAGCTTTAGCTGGCCTTGATGCGGCCACCAAACTCAAGCGCATTGCAAAGTCCTTATCCGGGCTTGATGGGCTGTTGATTTCCGATCCGCATGCCATGGCATGGGCGTTTAATATTCGCGGCTCTGATGTGCCCCATACGCCCTTGCCATTGGGTTTTGCATTCATCTCAAAAGATGGATCTGCCAGGCTGTATTTGGAAGAGGCGAAACTATCGCCTCTCGTACGTAAATCTCTGGCGCGCTTGGCGCAGATTGCTGCTCCCGAGAGCATTGGGGCTGATTTGGAGGCGATTGGCCAAGCCAAATGCAAAATCAGATTTGATGCGGCAAGCGCACCTGTTCGTCTCATTCATCTGCTTACACAGGCAGGCGGTCAGGCGGATGTCGGGGCTGATCCCATTGCGCTGATGAAAGCCAAAAAATCCGAGGCGGAATTGGCGGGCGCGCGAGCTGCGCATATACGCGATGGCGCGGCAATGGTAAATTTTCTTGCTTGGTTTGATGAGGCTGTTCGCTCTGGCCCTGTGAGCGAGATTGATGCGGTCAAAGCGCTGGAGACCTTTCGGCGCAAGACGGGCCTGTTGCGCGAAGTGTCCTTCCCGACGATTTCAGGGGCGGGCGCGCATGGCGCGATTGTGCATTATCGTGTGACAGAGGCGAGCAATATCAAAATCGGCAAGGGGCTTTTCCTGCTGGACTCAGGCGCCCAATATGAAGATGGCACAACGGATATCACGCGCACCATTGCAGTCGGCAAACCCAGCGCTGAAATGCGCGATCGCTTCACGCGTGTGCTCAAAGGCCATATTGCCATTGCGCGCGCTGTGTTTCCCAAAGGGACAAGCGGCACACAATTGGACTCCTTTGCCAGAGCCGCTTTATGGCAGGCGGGGTTGGATTATGATCATGGCACGGGGCATGGCGTAGGTGCTTTTCTCTCCGTGCATGAAGGCCCGCAGCGCATTTCTAAAGTGACCTCTGTGGCACTCGAGCCGGGCATGATTTTATCGAATGAGCCGGGCTATTATAAAACCAATGCCTATGGCATTCGGATTGAAAATCTCATTGCTGTTGTGCCCAAGTCCATTGCAGGCGCCGAGCGTGACATGCTGGGCTTTGAGACCTTGACGCTATCGCCCATTGATCTGCGCTTGATTGATCAGCGTTTGTTAAATGCTGATGAAATCCAATGGCTCAATGCCTATCATAAACGCGTGCGGCAGGTTTTGCTGCCGCTTATCGAAACAGATAAAAGACATTGGCTACGAGAGGCGACACG
Source organism: uncultured Hyphomicrobiales bacterium (assembly GCA_903903935.1). Taxonomy (GTDB): domain Bacteria; phylum Pseudomonadota; class Alphaproteobacteria; order Rhizobiales; family Beijerinckiaceae; genus Terripilifer. Next base: position 2,753 of record CAIVAX010000210.1, read on the forward strand.
GAGTTTTGACTGATATATTTGTTTTGAGTGTTTTGATTTCGGGTCGTTGCTCACGGCGCTTTTGCCTTTTGTTTTGGGCTTGTGTATTCAAGGTTTGGGTGTTCATGACTTGCGTGTTCATGGCTTGACGAACCTGCGCAGGTCTCACGACCTCAACAGCTCTTACGACATTAACACGTGGCTTTGACACTTTGGGTGCGGGTATTCCTGTGCGTGTTTGTGCGGCTGTGGGCTGAGCGTCAGTCGCGCGCACTTGCGCAGGTTTAGCATTGGTCTGGCCGATGATTGTCAAAGTGCGGATGGCGCTAGCAGTTTGCACGTCTTCGGGAGCTGCAGGAAAGCCACTTGCCTTTTGCAGAACTTGCAAATCCTTACGATTGCGCAGTGCGGAGAGATGGAGAGGGCGAAATTGCAAGGGGCTGCGCTCTTTCCAGCTTCTGCCCTCATAAACTTCGAGCCCCGTATCGGTGACGACAATATCGCCATAGCGCAGAGTCGGATCCATCAGAAAAGCCTGTTTGCGGCCTTGTTCATGCGCAATATCGGCGAGCACACGAAAGATTTTGAGATTGCGACCTGCTTGCTCGCTCATCTGCCGCTCACTCGCCAAACGATTTTGTTTTTGTCGTTCTGTGTCCTCTTCTGGTGTGAGAGGACTAGGTTGTGGCGGGCTAAATACAAAAGAGGAGCGATTGTTTGGTTGACCAAACAGGACTTCTAAAAAACCAGCCTGTGTGGGTGTGATCAAAGCCAATAGACCTGCAGATCCCATCACACTGACTGAATGCTTTGCGAGCTTTGGCCAGCGCGCGGACAAGGAACGCGCGGACAATGAACGCGCGGATAAGGCATGAGGGAGCGCGAAGAGAGCGGCAAACATCAAACAAATCCTTGAAAAAATCGATTACTAAAAGACAGACGCAAACAGCTTGGATGCGAAGCGCGTGTGAAAAATTAGAAGTTAATAAAAAGTAAACTTATCTACAGTTGTGGCATAAGATGATTCGAAAAGCGATCTGAA
>CAIVAX010000211.1 GCA_903903935.1 uncultured Hyphomicrobiales bacterium
CCTTGCATAAAGACGTCAAGGTCAATTCCACGCCGCCAAGTTTGTGTTTTAGTAAACCCATAAGATTTTAATTCATCTTGAAGTGATTTTGTCGCTACCAATGTGGCAGAAGCGGCATTGTGAAACCATCTTAGGATAGAATAAGTCAAGGATGTGGGTATGGGCGCGCGAGCGGCAATATATTCTGGAAAGCGTGTGTGATAACATGTTGTAAAAGGCCTTTGTCGAAGTAGACAATATTGCCGTGCAAAAAATCCAAGCGGGCCCTCCGTGGCAATATGAATCGCGTCTGGATCGATTGTATCAATTTTTTTCGAAACCTCTTTCAATCCAGTGAGACTTAATCTGATTTCTGGATAAGTCGGCATTGGAATTGACCGAAAACTATCCGGAGCGAGAATAATAACTTCAACCCCAAAAGATGGAGCCTCTTTAATCAGTGACTCAAGCGTGCGGACTACGCCATTAACTTGTGGCCTCCAAGCATCACTCACAATCAGAACACGCATTCCTAAAGTAGACGTTTGACCCTCAAGGGGATGAACTAATGGCTGCATTTGAAACCTCTTCTCAAACCCCCATCAAATTCGTTTTTCAGTATTATGACAGATGAAAGAGAGCTGAACAGTTTTCAGGAGCCTGACTTAGGTCGATGCAAAAGGGCTATGGTAAGCAAATAAACAATTCACATAATTATTACGAAGCCAAAGCGACAGAGCCAATACAAGTCAAAGAAATGCTAAGCGGACTTCATCAAACCGTCATTAAAGAGAATTACCGCTGAACCTCTATTGATTCAGAGGTTATTCGATGGACTCTTTTCGCTTACCTAATTCCGTTCAAAATTCTGAATTGGCTGCCGCTGTGCACCGTAACGATCCTCTCTCATCTGAGGGCATGCTAGAGCGGCTTTTTACCTTTTTATTTAGCGGCCTTGTTTATCCTTTGATTTGGGAGGATCCGGTAGTCGATATGGCTGCCTTGAACATCAGAGCTGAGGATCATATCGTCGCTATTGCTTCAGGCGGCTGCAATATAGCCAGCTATCTGATCGCTCAACCGCAACGCATCACGGCCGTCGATCTCAATGCTACACATGTTGCGCTCAATCGCTTAAAACTCGCTGCTATACAACATCTCCCAGATCATGCCGCACTCCATCGCTTCTTTGGTCATGCAGCTGATACTCAAAATATCTTGGCATATGATCGCTATCTGGTGCCTCATCTTGACCAAGAGACTCGCTCCTATTGGGAGCGCAGAGATCAGTTTGGACGCCGTTATATCTCACGGTTCGAGCGCGGATTTTATCATTATGGCTTGCTCGGCCGCTTCATTGGTCTGGCCAATTTCATCGCAAAACTGCACGGGGCCGATCTGAACGCCCTCCTCAAAGCGCGCACACGAGACGAGCAGCATCAGGCTTATGAAACCATTTTAAAGCCTTTGTTTGATAAGCCTCTTATTCGCTTTCTCGCGTCTCAGCCCGCCTCACTTTATGGGCTGGGAATTCCTCCTGCCCAATATCACGCCCTTGCGGCTGACCATCCAGAAGGGATGATCGGCGCCCTGAGAGAGCGAGTGAGACGTCTTGTGTGTGATTTTGATTTCCAACAAAATTATTTTGCATGGCAGGCGTTTCAACGTTCATTTGGTAAAGATGAAGCTGCTCCAGTTCCTCCGTATTTGATAAAGGATCATTACCAAACCATTCGCGAATGTGCCAATCGGGTTGATGTGAGACAAGTATCGATGACGGCCTTTTTGGCTAACGAGCCTGCAAACAGCAAGGATTGTTATGTCCTTCTTGATGCACAAGACTGGATGAATGATTCTCAACTCAATGCGCTCTGGTCGCAAATTACCCGCACAGCAAGACAAAATGCTCGCGTTATTTTCCGAACAGCAGCCAATGAAAAGCTTCTACCCAACCGTGTTAAGGATGAGCTTTTAAATAGCTGGCGTCGCAATGATGAAAAGTCTGATCAGCTGCATATGCAGGACAGATCCGCAATCTATGGCGCGTTCCATCTTTATGAATTTCAGGAGACGAGAGGTGTCTGAGTCTTCGGTTTTGATGGATCGAATCTATGGCTGGCAAATCAGTATTTATGATCTCACACGTAAATATTATTTGCTGGGCCGAGATGAACTCATCGCCCAATTAAAACCTGAAGATGATGATCTGGTTCTTGAAATCGGCTGTGGCACAGGCCGCAATCTGCTCTCAGCACTTAAACATTGGCCTCAAGCCCGTTTTTTTGGAATCGATGTTTCGCATGTTATGCTGACTGAAGCAGGCCAGTCGATCGTCAAACACAAAGCGGCTGATCATATTCGCATTGCCCATAGCGATGCACTGACCTTTGACTCCATGAAAACTTTCAAAAAACAGTCCTTTCAGCGCATCTATTTTTCATACACTTTATCGATGATACCAAATTGGACGCTCGCGCTTGATCGGGCTCTCGACACTCTTGCTCCAAATGGGCGCTTGCTCATTGCTGATTTTGGCGATCAACACGGATTACCTCTGTGGTTTCGATCGCTGTTGTTTTGGTGGCTGTCTCTTTTTCACGTCAAGCCACGAGATGATTTCGAGCCTCTTATGTTGGCCATGGCACGACAAAAAGGCTTGTCTTTGGAATTCCGACCTCTTTATTATGGCTATGCCTTTATAGCTGTCTTTAAAAAACCAAATATCGAGCCCCTCTTGGACCCTCATATTGGATAAGTCTTCACTGAACCCTGACATCGCTAAGATCTAATTCAGTCAAGATCAGAACTAAGCCGGATTGCTTTTAATAAATTGTCACAAGAATCATTTCATATGCTGGTGTTCGTCAGAGCTTGAAGGGTTCCATGATCGGCATCGACCGTTCACATTTACCCCCGCCACTTCGGCATCCCAGCCGACGAGAACTCACCTATGCTCACTTAAATATAAGTGTGCGCAGCACAGTCGTGATTTTTCTTGGAGCTAGGATTGATGGCTAAACATCGTGAGAAGCGTCGACACCGTGAAGAGGCAGGATCTACCATCATCCCAATCAATCGATCTAAAAGAGCCAAATTTAGCGAAGAGCGAAGCTCACCCCCGATTATAGCCAAGACCCATCGCCAAGCCGTTTATCTAGGACATCTCAGAACAGCCGAACAAATATTTGTCTTAGGGCCAGCGGGAACAGGCAAGACTTGGCTCGCAGCAACTTATGCAGCAGATTTATATCGCAAAGGGACGATTAAAAAAATTATCCTGACGCGCCCCAATGTATCGTGCGGCCGCTCTTTGGGATTTTTTCCTGGGAGTCTTGAGAGAAAATTTGCTCCCTGGGCTGTGCCGGTGACAGATGCGATTTGTGATCGGCTTGGCAAAGCTGTTTTTGATGTTGCAATGAAGAATGGCGATATTGAAGTTGTGCCCTTTGAAGTGATGCGTGGTCGCTCCTGGAAAGACGCCTTTGTTCTTCTTGACGAGGCTCAAAATGCCTCTATCGCTGAAATCAAAATGTTCCTCACGCGCATTGGCGAAAATTGCCTCACTGTGATTAATGGCGATATTGCCCAATGTGATTTGGCTGCTGAATCGGGTCTGCGTTTAGCTCTCAATTTGATCAACCGAAACTCGCTTCCCATCCCTATTGTTGAATTTGAAATCGACGACATTGTGCGCTCAGGCCTCTGCGCTATGTGGGTGCGAGCATTTTCGAGTCTGGCAGCAGAATAGACCAGGTGAGGGTTTGATAGGACTAACGGCTCTTAAGGAGTCGTCCTATCATCGCCCCTGAGCTTCAGAAGTTTTACCCTCGGCACAAACTTGGGCGCGAGCGCTGATAGTTGATAGATGTTTGTTTAAACTGAGTTGAATAGTCTAGCGGCGTTTGTCGAGAAGATGCGCCTGATTATGCGCCACAACATCTAGACACAGATAGTCGCGTGTTTCCTGACCAAATTCGTCTACCGCTTTGATTGTTATTTTATGTGAACCCAATGAGAGGGTATTCGCAAATTTTCCAACCCATATGTGCGAGGAATTAACGGAATCGACCCAAGGTTTGATTTCCCCTTTATGCTCGCTATATCTTTGCTTGAGCCATGGATCTTTGATCCATGTTTTTTCTAAAGGCACAAAATCGCGACCATCTACCGCATAGGACATGTGCGTTTTGGGACCGCCTTCAAAAAAATTCACTACCAAATGTAAATTTGTCAGATCCGAAGACAAGAGGGAGTTTGATTTGATCCGATAAGCAGGAGTGTGATCGCTATCGGCGGCGATAGATTCTGCCAACATAGATCGCATTTTTTGTTCAGATTTCATGCTCACCGGCACAAAATCGGTTTTATACTCTGCCCCTTTGATGGAGAGCTCATAATAGCCATTGGGAGAGCCATCACACGCATCAGCATAAGCAATGCCATCAGGTGAATTGGGACCAGACCACCATGAGCCACACAAGGTTGTGAGCACATGATGATGGTGAGACTTTTGTCCAAAAGGATCGTTTGGCAAGGAGATATATTTATGTTCCATGCGATGCGTATGGCCGGCAAAGCTGATGCTTTTGCGGTTTTGCGTAAGGCTTAATAAAGCGAGCGTATCCTCACTGGCTATATCAATACCAAATTTGTTTTTGCTACTTTTCAAAGGCGCATGGCACAGGAAGACGATCAGCTTATCTTCAGCTGTTCGTTCAATGATGGATTTGGCAAATTGCAATTGCTCGGCTGAGAGTTCTTCATGATAAGTGCCTTGCCCGTCTGGCTCACTTGGATCATGGCCATGATAGACGATGTTTTGCAGCACGACGAAGAGCGCATTGCCATATTCAAATGCATAATGGCTGGGGCCAAAGTGTCGCTTGAATGTATCTCTGGCAAACACATTGTCCTTAGCTTCATAGTTCAAATCATGATTGCCACAGACTTGATACCAAGGAATACCAATCATTCCTATAATGCTCGATAATCTGGGGTAGAGGCTGAGATCATCACCCACAATATCACCCAGAGTGATACCAAATTGAGCATCCGTGCCGATGAGCTTAGGAATGACACCATCTCGAATGAAATTGACCTCTGTGTCATTTTCAGGCTGAGGATCACCAAACAAGATCACTTTGAAGGCCTGCGATTCTGCCTGTGAGATAAGGTTAAAATCAACATTCTGCGGCAGAGCACCTGTGGGCTGCAAACCTTCATACGTAAATTTTAAATCAGCGGGCGTTCCCTCAGGCTGATGGATATAATAAAATTTTGGCAGATGAGTGAGGGGATCTTCTGCAACGCGATACCCACTTGGCTTGACTATGCTGATGATGCAATTGCGGTCAATGGGTAGCTCATAAAAGCCGTGCGCATTGGTTTGTGTGCATTCGCGGCCATTAGTCACAATGACACGGGCAAGACCTAAGCGCTGACCATTGACCGTCTCAAACACTTGACCTTTGACTGAGCTGGCTTGCGCATAGGCCTGACCAATGGTGAGCGGCAGAAGGCCAGTTGCGATAACACTCCCGCACGATACAATCAGATCACGTCTGGTCGGATTTGTCTCGATCGGCATAGGCACCCCCGTTTGCTAGTGCCCTGACCGATTCGTCTAACAGTTTTATTGAATTTTTATAACGGTTCCGCGACAGCCACCTTGTTCTGTCTCTTGGCGCATGCGAAGACGGACATATATGACAAACATATCTCGCTTGATAATCTCTGCGTGGACATACTCAGCCCGCACTTACTCTGCCCGAACTTGGACTCATCTGGGTCTGCTGGGCATGGCGGCTTTATGGGGCGCGTCTTGGCCTTGGGGGCAGGTTGTGGCGCAAGCCATGCCGCCGCTGGCCGCAGCCAGTTTGCGCTTTATTTTAGCAAGCTGCGTGCTCCTCCTCTGGCTGGCGCGAACAGGACGCCTCAGAGGCTTGCTCGCGCTCAGCCCGCAGCAATGGCTGGGCATGGCGATCGCCTCCAGCGTTGGTGTTTTGGGTTATTCGATGTTTTTCATGCTGGCGCTCAAAACTGTTCCCGCCAGCAGAGCGACTATGGTTGTTGCGCTCAATCCTGTTCTCACCATGCTGTTTGCATCAATTCTTTTTCGCGAGGCGGTGAATGGGATGATGGTGACAGGCGTGATTCTGGCTGTCACTGGGGCGCTGACTGCGCTCACCAATGGATCTCTTCTAGCTTTGCATCCTAGCCAATCGAGTATGGGAGAGATTTTGTTACTGGGATGTGCGCTGTGCTGGGTGGCGTATACTTTGATTGGGCGGCGCGTGCTGACCAGTTTGGATTCTCTCACCACGACGACAGTGACAGCTGTCATTGGCGCGCTGCTCTTGCTGCTGGCTAGCCTTGTGCTGGAGGGGCCGCAGGCCTGGCTCGATCTTGTC
>CAIVAX010000212.1 GCA_903903935.1 uncultured Hyphomicrobiales bacterium
AATCGATCCCGGGTGCGGGGGGCGCATCTTCGGGGCGGCGCTGATCTTATTCTCGCGTGTCATGAACCCTCCCCTCAATGATTTTGCTCCATATCGCTGCGAACTGAGCAAAATAAGGTCCTTTCGAATACAATTTGCCAAGTGCAAGCACGTAAATAACGAGGCGTAAAAGCCAGCGCCCATACGCAAGGATATGGCTTCATCAGTTGAGCTGTATTCAACTTTCCCGCGAAAGTGAGCCGATGACGAAAGCTTCGCCATCTTACTAAGTAAAAGAGATGGTCAGAAGACCCAGCTCATTGCGTGGGTTTCACACCGCCCTTGCTGACCTGAACACGCGCGGCAATCAGCGCATCTCCCTCGCGGCGCGCAGAAACGAAGATGGTTTCGCCGGGCTTGATGTCCGTGCGTTCACCGGGCGTTGACGCCGACATAGCAGTCGAGGGCGTAACAAGTGCCTTCACGGTTCCGGTTTTATAGTTGAGGGTCAGTTCCTGACCATTGGTACCAACGGCCGTGGCATCAAGGGTTGCGTTGGTCATGGTGGCCTCGGGGGCCAGATCGTAGTCCGACAAGCCTTCATTGGCCGTGGCCGGGATCGGGCGCACGTCAATTGCCATCACGGCGCCATTTGGGCCTTTCACAGTCGTAACACCAAGCTTCATGCCCGGCTTCACATCAGCGAGCGTGAAAGCCTTTGTGGCTGCAACCGCGACAGTTTCGGGAAGGCTGACGGAAAGGTTCCGACCGTCATTGGTCTTGATGGCGATCATCTTGCCATCGAATGCCGAAACCGTGCCGCGAATGTTGGTGTTCTGCTGCTGGGCGAATGCGCCTGTGGTGATAAGCACCGAAGCCACTGTCGCCATGACTAACCCATTAATCGTCAGATCGATCGCCAAATATCCCTCCTATTGAATGCGATCCCTAGTGTGAGGGATTCTAGCCGAGGCTAGTGCAGGAGGGTGGGAAGGGCAAGCTATTGGGTCTAGCAAACCAGTTCATCGTCCCTGAGCGCAAATACTTATTAGGCTGCGGCTCCATTCAATTGAATTCCGAACGCTCTAAGCAGTCGACGTGGCCGGGAGGGGCTTACTTCAGAGATTAGTCTCAGGATCTTAGACAAGAGATTTTTGGGACGGCAAACTAGGCCTTCGGGAGCTCGACTTAATACGCACGGCCGACAATCTTCTCGTTGATCTTGATCAGCAGATATCTCACACCAACTGCACGACTAATTTCTTGCCGCAGGCATTCGCGTATTTTTTCAAGGTAGAAAATGACGGCGAGTGTTTATCATTGCGCAAAGAAGCCTCGAGGCGACTGATGGCCGATTTGGTTGTACCCATGCGCTCAGCCAACTGCTCCTGTGTGAGGCCAGCCTTCGATCTTGCAGTAAGCAATGCATTAAGAGCCGCATACTCCTCCTCAAGATTGTCCCATGCTTGAACAAACTCAGGGTTCTTTTTTGCCTTTGCCAGAGCTGCCTCTATGTCGAGCCTGACGGGCTTGAATGTGTCTTTAGCCATGACAGATCTCCAATCTAGTGAACAGTGATTTGGGCCTCATTATGCTGCTTTGCTTGGCTTCCTTACCGGTAGTTTTAAAGCTTTTGTGGGATTAATATTTTTCTTGGGCATTGGGAAAGGCTCCACATTCAGGTGCAAATGCAATCCTGCTAAAGAGGCCATGTTTACAAGGGCATCCAAACTAAAGTCCTTGATCATGCCTTTAAGGAGTTGATTGAACCGTGGCTGGGTTATACCCAATTGCTTGGCAGCCGGGGCTTGTTTCAAGCCACTCTCTTTATACCAAATAACGAGTGCGCTTCTAACCTGAGCTCGGAGTAACAGATTTTGCGCTTCCACTGGCCCAAAACCAAGATCGCTGAATATATTCCATGAGCCTTTTGTCATTATTATGGAAGACATCTCAATACCCAATATCTTTGAAGCCTTTATATCCACCTTACTTGCAATTTCGGCACATCAGGATTGGAACTCAGTTTATATTATCAGTCATAAAAAGAATTAATGGCATCTCCTTATGATCACAATTCAACGTCACCTTCGATATCGACTCTCAGATCGACTTCACCACCAAGACTGGTCAGCAAAATTTTCATGAGGTTGTCTGGTATGGGCGCGAGATTTTGCCCAGCGCGGATGTCTTTCTCTAATAAGGCAAGAAAGGACGCGATGGCTGGGTCTTCATGCGCTTCATCTGTCACGCGACTGACGGTGACGCGATCTTCTTCGTAGTCAAAAACCATTGTTTCATCCACATCAACCATCTTCAGGGCAGCGCTGATCTTATACTCGCGTGTCACTGAACGTCTACTAAACGATCAGGACCAATGACAACATGGTTTCGCGCAAACCCTTGATTGATCAAACTGGTGAAATTGGGGATCTGTCGAGCCTTGCCAAGGACAATCTCAAGCCATTCAAATCGCTGCCCAAATCCCTTAAGGCCAAATTAAGGGGTCGCCCTAAGGCTGGCGTGACCAAAGAGAGTGTCACCATTCGCCTATCGCCCGAAGTGGTCCAAAGCTTTAGGGCCAGCGGTGCAGGATGGCAGACACGCATGGATGCGGCCCTAAAGGACTGGCTAAAGACACATAAAGTTGCCTCATAAAGGTATGCCCGCTCCTCAGTCGCCCAAGACAGTCCATGCCTCTTGTAGAGCTTCTTAAGGACCTTGGTTCCTATACGCACGGATATGGCATCGTCAGTTGAGCTGTATTCAACACCGGCGGCTTTAAAGATCCCGAAGATATCGTTGACCTTGTCTGGATGAAGAGGGATATCGCCATATTCCAGCTTGGCCAGTGCCGAGAAGCTGAGGCCAGTCATGACCGAC
>CAIVAX010000213.1 GCA_903903935.1 uncultured Hyphomicrobiales bacterium
GCCAAGATCGCCATGGGCTATCGCGGCTATGGCCTGCCCATTGGCGAGGTCATTTCCGAAGGCAATATTGGCCTGATGCAGGCGGTCAAGCGCTTTGAGCCTGAAAAAGGCTTTCGTTTGGCCACTTACGCCATGTGGTGGATCAGAGCCTCGATCCAAGAATATATCCTGCGCTCCTGGTCGCTGGTGAAGATGGGAACGACTGCGAATCAAAAGCGTTTGTTCTTCAACCTGCGCAAGGCCAAGAGCCAGATTTCGGCGCTCGAGGATGGTGATCTGCGCCATGATCAGGTCAAACTGATTGCGCATCGCTTGGGTGTTGCCGAAAAAGAAGTGATCGACATGAATCGCCGGATGAGCGGCGATGCCTCACTCAATGCCCCTCTCAGGCAGGAAGGTGAAGGTGAATGGCAAGATTGGCTGGTCGATGACAGCTCAAGCCAAGAGGCCAATCTGGTCGAGCAGGAAGATTCGAGCAATCGCTTGGGTGCTTTGCGCATGGCGCTGAATGTTCTCAATGATCGTGAACGGCAGATCTTCGAGGCACGCCGCCTTGTTGATGAGCCCATTACGCTTGAAGAATTATCCGAGCGCTTTGGCGTGTCGCGGGAACGTGTAAGGCAGATTGAGGTTCGTGCTTTTGAAAAAGTGCAAGCCGCCGTTAAATCTGGCCTGTCACATATTGAAGCGTTGCCCGCCCCTGTTGTGACACAGGCCCTGCCTAGACCCAGCGTCTAATTGCTCATCTCAACATGTGAACTCACAATCTGAGTGCATGATGAGGTGAGAGCCGAGAATTTAGCGCCAAGAATCTAGGTACAAGAATCTAGCGCCAAGCGGCGAGGGCGTCAGCTATGACGCGCTCGCCAGCAATGCCTTTTTCAAAGGTGATTTTAGCTATGCGGCCATCGCTCAGCCGCATGGGAATATCCAGCCAGCTGCGCGCTTTGAGAAATTCCAAATTGCGCGTGCGTATGACAGGATCATTATTGAGCCCGATCAGAAACATGTTTTGCGTAATCTTGGCGATCACGCCAACAAGCGGATCAATTTCCGAGGATGTTTCATTGCGCGTGACAGGCAGATCAATCTCGGCAACATCGGACACAATGCTATTTTGCAGAGGTGAAAACCGCATCGACAATGTGTGTGAGGCCGGCAAAGCCGGATCAAGATTTTTTTGAATCAGAACAAGCAATTTCAAATTGGCCTGATTAATATCAGCTTCAATGCGGATCGCTTGGCCGAGGTCTTGCCCCTGACCGCGCCCCACGCTCTCCAAGCGCCAAGCTACATTGCCCAGATAGGTTTTGAACTTTTCTGGCGCTTCGGGAGCTTCAATCAATAAAGCCGCACGCTGGCTAGATGGGCCGGAAGCCTGAGACTGCGCGCTTGATTGAGTTTGGGGGCCGCCAATGCGCTCAACGATCTTGCTTGAGGTCTCAACTGGCTCTTGAGCTTGCGGGGTTTGCGCGGGAAGAGAGCGAACCGTTCCTTGCGGAATATCGCGCCAGTAAAATGCCAAAACAGCTGTCACACCCACACAGATCAGCACGCTCAAGCCCAACAGAAAACGCAAAGGCGTTATTTGGTTCCGCTTAAGCGGTTGGGCTAAAGAGAGATCCTGCGTGGTGACGGGAGCAAAGACCGGCTCTTTATCTGCCACAAGAATTGGAGCTTCACCTTGCCCCTTTGGATCAGGCAGATTGGAGCTGAGCGCTTCAAAGCTTGGATAGGTAACGCTTGAAGAGGTAACGCTTGGAGAGGTAATACTTGGAGAGTTAACGCTGGGGGCTTTTGAGCTGGGCGGATTGGGGGGCAGAACAGGCCTGTCCTGTCCTTGGACAGCAAAAGACAAAGGCTCCAAAACGGGCGGAGTGATTTCTGGCGCAATTTGGCTCTGTTTTGGCTCCTGTGCTGGCTGGCGAGCTTGGGGAGCTAAAGGCTCAAGCGAAGGAGCTTTGGGCTTTATCTCAGTGGCGACAACAGCCTGTTCCTCAGGCTGATCTTCAGGTTTGTCTTTAACTTTGTCTTCGGGCTGATCGATTGGCTTAGAGATTGGCTTGGCACTTGTGGAGTTGGCACTTGTGGAGTTGGCGCGTGTAGATTTGGCCAATTGCGCCAGATCGAGTTTTGGTGGCAGAGGCGGCAGGGGCGGGAGGCTCTTGCGGGTGATTGCGGTTGACGAAGGGGCAGGAGAAGCGCTTTGCGCTTGTGCCAGTTCTTCCTCTAATCGGGCAATGGCTGCATCGAGGGCCGCACTTTCCCGCTCGATGTCCGAGTCCTCAACCGGAGGTGTGATGGATTTTAATTGACCAACCAGAGCCTTGCGTGCGCGCTCATAAATAGCTGTGCGCTGCTCTCGATCAGATGAGGGCAAAGCGGATACAGCTTTAGCGAGCAAAGGGTAATAATCAGCCATTGCGCTTTCAAACCATTCCTACCCATGCGCGTCAACATGCAGCATAGGTGCACCGCTTCAAACGGTGCTGCTAATCCTGAAACGGATTATGAACCAGAATTGTATCACCGCGCTCGGGACTCGTTGACAATAAAGCGACCGGCGCGCCAATCAATTCTTCAATCCAGCGCACATATTTGATGGCTTGAGCCGGAAGATCCGCCCAAGATCTCGCGCCCTGAGTGGTGCCGTTCCAACCCGCCATAGTCTCATAGATTGGCTCGACACGGGCCTGTGCCGCTTGGCTGGCGGGAAGATAATCAAGGATCTCACCATCCAGACGATACGCAACGCAAACTTTGATTTCCGGAAAGCCATCGAGAATATCGAGCTTGGTCAAAGCAATGCCGTTAATGCCCGAGGTGCGCACAGTTTGGCGCACCAACACAGCATCAAACCAGCCACAGCGACGCGCCCGCCCGGTGACCGTACCAAATTCATGGCCGCGCTCACCAATCAATTGACCCGTTGCATCATGCAATTCTGTGGGGAAGGGACCGCCGCCCACGCGTGTTGTATAGGCCTTGGCAATACCAAGCACATAGCCAATCGCGCCCGGGCCAAGACCCGAGCCTGTGGCTGCATTGGCTGCAACCGTATTGGAGGAGGTCACATAGGGATAAGTGCCATGGTCAATATCGAGCAAAGCGCCCTGCGCACCTTCAAACAAAATACGTTTGCCTGAACGACGATAGTCCTCAAGCAAGCGCCATGTGCTGTCCATGAAGGGCAGGACCTGATCAGCAATGCTGGCCAATTCATCATAAATGGCTTTGGACGAGATTTCCTCCAAACCAAGGCCACGGCGAATGGCATTGTGATGGCCTAAGAGCCGGGCAATCTTATCTCCCAGCACAGACAGATCGGCCAGATCCATCACACGAATGGCACGGCGACCCACTTTATCTTCATAGGCTGGGCCAATGCCGCGCTGCGTTGTGCCAATCTTGGTGCCTTCGCTCGAATTTTCGCGCAGTGCATCCAATTGACGATGGACGGAGAGAATCAAAGGCGCATTTTCTGCCACACGCAAATTATCGCGCGTGACACTGACGCCTTTGGAGCGGATCTCGGCGATTTCTTTGACCAGATGATGCGGATCGACAACCACACCATTGCCAATGACAGATAATTTACCGGGACGAACAATGCCGGAGGGTAAAAGGGAGAGTTTGAAGACCTTGCCATCAATGACCAAAGTATGACCGGCATTATGGCCGCCTTGAAAGCGGACCACGACATCTGCCTCAATCGAGAGCCAATCGACAATCTTACCCTTGCCCTCATCGCCCCATTGGGCGCCAACGACGACCACATTCGCCATAATTTTGTCTTTCGCTTAGCGCCGCACGCGACCACCAAAAGAAAACCCCGGCGCAAGGCCGAGGCTCATTGCGGCTATGAATTACCTAATTCTGTTGATTCAGTAAAGCTCTGAATGGGGTCTCACGCATCCATTTCAAACTTTGTCAGGCTTAGTAACTGGCCAAAATTGTATTGCGCAGCAGGGGATAGATTTGGGTCTCCCATTTCTGCCCGCTGAACACCCCATAATGGCCGACCCCCAGCTGCAAATGATGGCGCTTGCGGAAGGGCTTGATCGACTTGCACAGATCATGAGCGGCCAAGGTCTGGCCAATGGCGCAAATATCATCCCTTTCGCCCTCGACCGTGAGCAGGGATGTTTTGCGAATGGCCGATGGGTTAATGGTCTGGCCATGCCATTGCAGCTTGCCCAAGGGCAATTCATGGTCCTGAAACACTTTGCGGACGGTTTCGAGATAGAATTCAGCTGTCAGATCGAGCACGGCAAAATATTCATCATAGAAGGCCTTTTTGACATTGGCTTTAGCCTGATCGCCACGCGCCAGATGCTCGAACATTTCGACATGAGCTTGAATATGCCTGTTCATATTCATGCCCATGAAGGCAGAGAGCTGTAAAAAGCCGGGATAGACCTGCCGACCCGCGCCAGCAAAGCGCGCCGGCACATGCGAGATCAGATTGCGCTCAAACCAATCCATTGGTTTGCTACAAGCCAATTCATTGACCTTGGTAGGGCTGATGCGTGTATCAATCGGGCCGGCCATGAGAGTCATGCTGCGCGGTTGAGCAGGATGATTTTGCTCTGCCATGACAGAGGCCGCAACAAGGGCTTGAACACAGGGCTGGCAAACCGCAATCAGATGAGCACCGGGGCCGATAACTTCGAGAAAGCGGATGATGTAATCAACATATTCATCAAAGCCAAAACGACCCTCGCTCACGGGAATGTCGCGCGCATTGTGCCAGTCTGTCACATACACATCATGTTCGGTAAGTAAGGTTTTGATCGTACCGCGCAAAAGTGTCGCATAATGTCCTGACAAGGGAGCGATCAGCAAAACGCGGGGTTGTTTGACATCCGTATGCTTGCGAAAGCGCAGCAGGGACCCGAAGGCGGCTTGATGCACAATCTCTTCACTGACCGGCACATCCGCATTACCAACTCTGACCGAAGCAATATCAAAAGCTGGACGCGCATGGGTGAGTTTGGCGCGGGCCATCATTTGATAGGCTGCTGAAAGGGGCTGAAGCGCTGAGCGATCAAACATAGAGCTGAACGGTCCATCGAGCATGTCGACGGCGAGCTGAGCAAAGGCCCGCATCGGGCCCATGAGATCTGTCTGCGCTTGGTAAGCTTGGTAGATCATTGACACCACACGCAACGTTCAGGTCCAATCTGGTCCTCCAGATCAGCCTGCACCTTTAAGGTAAAGTATTTTTCCTCACTAGACGAGCCTTAATCGGCATGAAATCCGCTTTGATCCTAAAGAATGATGACCATGATCCTAAAGACGACCATTCTTGAGCGGAATCTGCCGCAAGTTTAGTCAGTCTGAAAGGAAAAAAGGCGTTTGGCCGTTTTTTAGGCCCCCGGCAGACCTGCGGACAGGAAAGAGATATGAGCCAGATTAAAACCGACAGCAAAGCGTCACTGACCATTAGCAGTAAGAATTATTCCTCCTGGTCGCTGCGCGGCTGGCTCCTGTGTAAGATGGCTGGCCTCGATTTTGAGGAAGAACAACTTCCCATCGACGACCCTGAAACAAGAGCTGAACTATTATTGCTCTCGCCCTCCTTTCTAGTGCCCAGGCTCACCCATGGCCCGGTCAAAGTTTGGGACACGTTGGCAATTGCAGAATATCTGGCTGAAACCTTTCCAGACGCTGGTCTGCTGCCACAAGATGCCGTCCAACGCGCCCATTGCCGCGCTATTTCGGGTGAAATGCATTCCGGCTTTGCCAATCTGCGCGCTGCCCTGCCGATGAATCTGCAAGCCCATTATCCAGGATTTAAAATCTGGACCGGTGCGC
>CAIVAX010000214.1 GCA_903903935.1 uncultured Hyphomicrobiales bacterium
GTCTTATTCCATATACAGTCCTAGTTTAAAGACCAAGAAAGCGCTATCTGAAGTCTGCAGCTCACCTGCAGCCCGACCCTTGACCACATGAACACCCAGAGCCCGATGACCAGCTTATCCCCCAAAAGCCGCAATGATCATTTAGGCGTTGAACGCGCTCTTGCGGAGATTCGTGCTGGTCGACCTGTGGTGCTGCATTCGCCTGATCAGACTTGTCTGGTGATGGGTGTGGACGGGCTTGAGCCTGAGCTTCTGGCGCACCTGGACTCTCTCAAGCTCACAGAGCATCGGCTCATTCTGCCAGCGCCGCGGTTGCGCCGTCTTGGTGTTCAAAGCAGCCTGACCTCTCAAAGCAGCAATCCGGGTGCGATTGCTTTGCTCACACTCGATCTGGCGCGCATTGAAAATCTGACTTTCAAACTGGGGGCAAGCATTGATGCCCCCGTCTCTGCCCTTCAACCCAATGATCAAGCCGCCTTAGAGTTAATCCGTCTGGCTTTGATCCTCCCCGCGGCTGTGGTCAGCAGGTTCGCTGATCAAGCTCAAGAAGATCAAACGATCTTGGAGCTTAATCTGCTGCGCGTCGAGGCCAGCCAGATCCTGTCCTTCCGTGCTAATGAAGCTGCCAGCTTGCATATTGTCTCGCGCGCCCCCGTCCCTCTCGAAGGGGCCAGCGAAACAGAATTTGTGATCTTCCGGGGCGGCGAGGGCATGCGCGATCAAGTGGCCATTGTGATTGGCAAACCTGATCTGACCAAGCCTGTGCGTGTGCGTCTGCATTCGGCCTGTCTGACCGGTGATTTGTTTGGCAGTCTGAAATGCGATTGCGGTGACCAATTGCGCAGCACGACACAATTCATGGCCGAGCATGGCGGCGGCGTGTTGCTATATCTGGATCAGGAAGGGCGCGGCAATGGCCTGTCTAACAAGATCCGCGCCTATCAATTGCAGACGCAAGGGTTTGATACCTATGATGCGGATGAGGTGTTGGGCTTTGATCATGACCAGAGACATTTCGACTTTGCCGCCAGCATGTTGAAGCAATTGCATATTCAAAGCGTTCAGGTGATGACCAATAATCCTTTTAAAATTGCTGCCTTGAAAGACGCCGGGCTGGAAGTTGTCGCTGATGAGCGGATATTGGGTCGCAAGACGGATCAAAATGTGCATTATCTCGCCACCAAGCGGGACCGCGCCGGTCATATGATCGATCTGGATTCGCTGTCCACACAAGGATTGATCAGCGATTAACTCTTCACAGCTGAGCACTCCATTCTGAGGCTCATGATCTGAGGTTCCCTTGTCAACACAAGCCATTGTGACCCCGCGCAGCACTCGCGGATTGGCCATTTTGCTGTTCACTCTAGGCTCATTGGTTTTAGCTTGGCCTTGGCTCAGCGGCACGGTAACAATTCCTTGGGATGCCAAAGCGCATTTTCAGGCGCAGATCGCTTTTCTCGCCCATGCGCTGCATCATGGTGAGAGTCCGTTCTGGACACCTTTCATCTTTGCCGGTTCGCCGCAAATTGCCGATCCGCAATCGATGATGTTTTCACCGCCCTATCTGCTGCTTGCTCTTTTTGATGCCGATCCCAGTTTTCAGGCTGTGGATGCGGTCACCTTTGTCAGCTTATGGGTTGCAGGCTGTGCGGTACTAGTCTTTTGTTTGGACAGGGGGCTGCA
>CAIVAX010000215.1 GCA_903903935.1 uncultured Hyphomicrobiales bacterium
AAACCGCATCACTGGCATGATCGCCAATCGTCCCGATTGGGTGGTGTCGCGTCAACGCGCTTGGGGCGTGCCCATTGCAGTCTTCGTCAAAAAAGGCAGCCATGACATTCTCATCGATGAGCGTGTCAATCAGCGCATTGGTGCTGCCTTTGAAGCTGAAGGCGCGGATGCTTGGTATGCCAAGGGAGCAGCAGACCGCTTTCTCAAGCCTGATTATAATCCCGAAGATTATGAGAAGATCGACGATGTGCTCGATGTCTGGTTTGACTCCGGCTCGACTCATTCTTTTGTTCTTGAAGATGCCAAGCATTTTCCCGGCCTAGCTGGCATTGTCCGCAAAGTTGCTGGTGGACCGGATGAAGTGATGTATCTGGAAGGCTCCGATCAACATCGCGGCTGGTTCCATTCCTCCCTGCTTGAGAGCTGCGGCACGAGAGGACATGCGCCCTTTGATGTGGTGCTCACGCATGGCTTTGTGCTGGATGAAAACGGCCGCAAAATGTCCAAATCCTTGGGCAATGTGGTTGCCCCACAAAGCGTGATCAAGGATGCGGGTGCAGATATTCTGCGCCTGTGGGTCGCGGCCTCGGATTATTCGGATGATCTGCGCATTGGCAAAAATGTGCTGGGCACTTTTGTTGAGACCTATCGCAAATTACGCAACACACTGCGCTGGATGCTGGGTACGCTGGCGCATTATGATTCAGCCGCCACGCTTGATCTGACACGCGCTGATCATCTCAAAGAGGCTGATGAGCTCGATCGGCTAATGTTGCATCGCCTCAGCGAACTGGATGCCGAAATCCGCGATGCTTATGCCAATTTTGATTATAAGCGCGTGATTGCCCGCCTGAGCTTGTTCTTGAACACGGATCTCTCGGCCTTTTATTTCGATATTCGCAAAGACACTCTGTATTGCGAGCCATTGTCGAGCCATAAGCGCAAAGTTGCGCTTGAAGTGATTCACGCCATCTTCAAATCGGTGACGATCTGGTTGGCGCCCATTCTGCCCTTCACCTGCGAAGAGACATGGTTGGCGCATGACAAAAGCGCCTCATCGGTTCATCTTGAAAGCTTCCCCATGATTGCACCCCTCTGGCGCGATCAGGCTCTAGCCGAGAAATGGGACGTGATCCGCCGCGTGCGCTCGGTCGTGACAGGTGGTCTTGAGATTGCCCGCGCCAATAAGGTGATTGGCTCTTCGCTGGAAGCCAGCCCGCGCCTTTATATCAGCGATGCACAGTTGCGTTCTGTTGTGCAGGGGCTGGATTTGGCTGAAATCTGCATCATCTCAGGCATTGAGGTGAGTGATCAGAGCGGACCTGCCGATTGCTTCCGCATTGCGGGCATTGAGGGTGTAGGGGTTGAAGTGATCCGCGCTGCGGGCCAGAAATGTGCTCGGTCTTGGAAATATTTTGATCCCAAAACGGCCAATCCTGATTACCCAGATGTCACACCCCGCGATGCACAGGCACTGGTCGAATTGAAGGCTGCGGGGAGACTGGCTTGAACCTGAGCCCGATAGGCGCAAATTCCGGCGGAGAGCCCACAATGGGCGCCCCTGATTGGCGCCAACGCCTCATCGGGTTTGGGCTGGCGCTCTTTTCTCTCAGTCTCGACCAAGGCCATAAGATCTGGATGCTAGAGGTTTTTGATATTGAAAACCGCCAGCCTGTAGCCGTCAGTCCTAATCTCGACCTCGTTTTGGCTTGGAATAAGGGTATTTCCTATTCCCTGCTCAGCTCCGACACGCAAATGGGGCGCTGGGGCCTGTTTGCTCTCTCATCAATTCTTATTCTGGTGCTGGGCGTCTGGTTATGGCGGTCGACATCTTGGGCGATGAGTAGTGGTCTGGGGCTGATTATTGGCGGGGCTCTGGGTAATGCCTATGATCGCTATGCGCATGGGGCGGTGGCGGATTTTTTCCTTTTGCATATCGACACGCAAAGCTGGGGGCGGCTGAATTGGTACATCTTTAACTGTGCCGATATCGCCATCGTTGCTGGAGTGGGACTTCTCCTATATGATTCCTGGAAGGGGCCGATTGGGCAAAAATCCCAGCTTGAGGCTAATTCGGCTCAGGACACAGGGACTTTGCCTTGATCATGTCCAGATTTAATGGCTTAAAGTAAGAGCGGATCTGATCCCGCCTTTCTTCAGACAGGGTAGCACTATGGTTCATGCGTTTTTGCCTCTGCGTCGCCCAACGGCTGTGATCGCCGGAACGCTTCTGTCTTTGGGTCTGTTTGCGGCAACTCCAGCTCAGGCCCTGGATGATGGCCAGCAGACTATTTTCGACAGCTTTGTCGATTTTATCAAAATGGGCCTTGGCTCAGATGAAGACGAAAAGCCACAGATTGAATATCGCGAACGCGCGCCTCTCGTCCTGCCCCCGAAAGCGGAGCTGCCTCGCCCCCTGCCCCCCGTTGCGCAGAGATCGCAAGCCTGGCCGCTGGATCAGGACGTCGTTCGCCAGAGGCAGGCGGCGGCTGAACGCGCCAAGCCGCGTGGTAATGATTACAGCAAAGACCCCGCCACTGTGCGCGAGCTCAAAGAGTTCCGCAATGGTCAGACCCCGTCAAAGATCCCCAATTATCAGGCTGGAGCCTGTAGTGATCTGGATCGGCTCTGCAATCCAACCGAATTCTGGACAACACTGAAATCTGGTCGCCCGGTAGATGATACCAGCAAGGATCTGGTTGCAGGATATGAGCCACCCCGCGCCCATTTGACCGATCCGCCCAAGGGCTATCGCGCTCCGAGCAAAAATACCAAAGCCACTTTCGATGCGCCTGACACAAGCTATCAGGACAATCTAGCCAGTGGACCAGCCCAAGTGCGCGCTGAAGCGCAGCGCCGTCAAAGAGCCGAGTGAGACAGCAAAGCCTGTCTCCCCTCTCAAGCTGATCACCTGTCCAAGCTGAACACGGCTGCGCTGAACACAGCTGCAAGTCAAAGCTTGCCCGTGTGCCAGCTTAATTGCGCCTAGACTTTGCTCGGTCAAAGTTGGGCGCTTTGTTAGCCTCATCGCATCATTTTAAACCTCCCCCACATTAAAACTATTGGACGGGCAACCGTTTCATTTTGGCACAGGAGTTGCTGTGACACCTCACGGGTCGCATGCGTTCAGTCAGCTTATGTGATTGTGAATAATCACTTTTTTGACTAGTGCAGGCAATGGGTTCGGGTTGAGTCGCTTCCTGATCAAGCTGCACTTGCAGCTTGGCTCAAGATGTGGGGGATAAGATGAACAAAATAAAACGCAGCTTTTATTTCGGTGATTGTGAAGACGAGGATCACACATCACAGTCCGTGACTTCCTCTTTGCCGAACCTGTTTTTGCAAGCCAACGCTGGCTCGTCTTCAACCTCGACAATCCTGAATGGCGTATCCACCAATGCTCTGCCCGCCACACTGATCGGGACAGGCAATTTCAAAATCAATCTCGTTTGGGATACGACAGTCGGTTCATCGACCTTTCAAACTGCCATTGCGAAAGCGGCCTCAGCCATTGCCAATGTGCTCACAGATAATTTGACGGTGAATTTGGGCATCACCAATAGCGGTACGGGTGGGGGTGCCTCTGCCGGTCCCTCCGGCGGATTATATAAAACATATAGCTGGGTTTATTCCCATCTCAAGAGCAGCGATCCAACCTTCAGCGCTTTGCCTAATACAAGCACTATCCAAGGGCAGAGCACTGTCGCAGTTTGGAATACTCAGCTCAAATTATGGGGCCTTGCCTCGACCAGCGCGCTGGATGGCGGCGCGAATTTTGCCACCGACATCAGCTCGAGTGCTCTATTTGGCGTGGCTTTGCACGAACTCACCCATGCCTTTGGTCGTGTGCCCTTTGGTAGCGCGCCAGATGTCTTCGACCTCTTCCGCTTCACGGCCCCGGGACAAATGTTGTTCAGCTCAGCCATTCCTGCGGCACAGGCCTATTTCTCAATTGATGGCGGCGTGACCAATCTAGCCTATTACGGCACCAAATCCGATCCGAGCGATTTTTACAACGGCACGCCAACAGGCAAACTGCATAGTATCTATGACACCACCTATGATGCCTTTAGCGAATATTATTATTCGAGTGGCGCCTCTTACCAATATTTGACGGCGCTGGATTTGCACAGTCTTGTTGCCAATGGGTTTCACCTCAATCCGCTCACTGTTGTCAAAGCCAGCGCAAGCTTTGGGACCACTCCCATTATTGTGTCTGATACGGGTGCCAATATTCTGGCCAATCTTGATCGGCTCAACACCAACATCAACAGTATTTACAGCATCACCCAAACGGATAATTCGACATTGTCTCTGACTGCCGCACGATCGGTGACTGACAGTTCAATTTTGATGCTGATGAATCTGTACGGGCCCCTCTCGGTTGCTATTACCGGGACGACTGGCAATGAAACCATCTACGGCATTGGCAATGCTATCATCAATGGATGCGGCGGCATTGATGATATTACTTTGCTGTGCCAGACCTCCAAAACGCCAGATGTCATCGTCTTTAACTCAGCTGTGTCCACCAGCAATCTTGAACGCGTCACTGGATTTTTATCGACAGATAAAATTCAGCTTGCCAATAGCACGACCTCGCTCAATGGCCTGACCAATCTAGCCACGGGAGCCCTCTATGCAGCGGGAAGTGCTGTCACACCCTTCATCCAGAGCGTGACGGCTGGCAAAGCCTTTACGGTTTCTACATCAGGGGTCGACATTCTCGATTTGACGGGCATAACCTTCGCCAATGTGGCGAGTGTCATCACAAGCCTCTCATCGAGCGCAACCGGCTCTACTTATGCCACTTTTGGAGCCAATCTGGCCAAGGGCAGCCATTTCCTTGTTGAATATGCCGCCAGCGATGGAATCCATCTTGCTCAGATCACCCAAGGTGCGACGTCCAACCATCTGGCCAGTACCTCAACGGGCCTTGATCTGATTGATCTGGTTGGCGTCACCCAGCATTTAACTGCGGCCAATCTGATGATCTTGGCGGCCTAATGGCCTCATGACCCTGCCAGACAGGCTCCGCGGAGCCCTCTGGCGGGGAAACGGGCTGGTTCACATCGGTTTAATCCTCTTCGTGCTAAAAAATGCACTCAATCTCCTAGCTGTATGAGCGCAGGGGCTAACACCTGCGGCCAAAACTCCCTATATTGTGGCCAATGGCATATCATTCTTTGTGAACGGATCATCATGGCCCTGTTTCCTGCTGCACCTTCCGTACTCAACCCGATCCTGCTGACCCCGGGCTCTACCGCCACGTCGCAACATTCGTCTGGGCCAGCGATTGCGCATTTCAATCTGTCCAATGGCATGGATGTGGTGGTGATCCCCGATCATCGCGCCCCCGTGGTCACCCATATGGTCTGGTATCGCAATGGCTCGGCAGATGATCCGGCCGGAAAATCAGGCATTGCGCATTTTCTTGAGCATTTGATGTTCAAGGGCACAAGCAAACATGCGCAGGGCGAATTCTCCGATATGGTCGCCGAGCTTGGCGGACAGGAGAACGCCTTCACCTCGCAAGATTACACCGCCTATTATCAGCGTGTGCCCAAAGAGCATTTGCCCGTGCTGATGGAGTTTGAGGCGGATCGCATGACCAATCTGGCGCTCACCGATGAAGTGGTGACACCCGAGCGCGATGTGGTGCTCGAAGAGCGGCGCATGCGCACAGATTCCGATCCCTCAGCGCAATTGAATGAGGCGGTGCAGGCCGCGCTCTACACACATCATCCCTCTGGCAAGCCGATCATTGGCTGGCAGCATGAGATTGAGAGTTTGGATCGCACGGATGCGCTGAGCTATTATCAGCGCTTCTATACGCCCACCAATGCTATTCTCATTGTCGCGGGTGATATTGACGCAGATCAGGTGCGCCAATTGGCCGAGGCCACTTACGGTCAGATTCCTGC
>CAIVAX010000216.1 GCA_903903935.1 uncultured Hyphomicrobiales bacterium
CAATTTCTTCCAGCACAGCCACATCAAAACCGGGAGCTTTACTATCGCCACTCACCAAGGGCGGGAAAGAGGCTGGCACGCAAATTCGCAAAACCCCTGTGCTTTCGACCATCTGCAAGGACGTATCCGATTGCAGAAAATTGGCGCCCACAAGCGCCGCTGCCATGATGAACAGCGCTGTGAGATTGGTAAGGAACCGATTGGCGAACCAGCGTCTGATCATTCGAAGCTCAATTGCGCCTGAATTCAGCCAAGGCAATTCCAAAGAAGAGCACTGCCATGCCAGCCATGATCAAAGGCCCCAGCCGGGGATCAAATTGATAGAAGTGGATGAAGTTACCCCGCAAAGAATCCACCGCATAAGTCAGCGGATTGAGCTCAACCACGCGCACCAGCCAATCTGGATAGACAACGCGCGTCTGCGCCGCCGTCAAAGCCGGATCGAGCGGAAACACCGAACTTGAACAAAAATATAAGGGCAGAATCACAGCATTGGAGAAAACACCAAAGCCTTCAAAACTTCTGATGCGATTGGCAATGATGACGCCCAAGGAGGTTAGGCCAAATGCCAATAAGAACATCAGCCCCAATCCAGACAGAATATCGGCAGAAGAGATGGGCACATCGGCAAAATAAGACAGCACCAAGGCTAAAGAGCCATGGAACATGGCCACTGTGGCCCCGCCCAGTACTTTACCAAAGAGAATAAAGGGCCGCGGCATGGGCGAAACTAACACTTCACGCAAAAAGCCAAACTCACGATCCCAAATCACAGAGACAGCCGCCTGCACGGATGTGTAGAGAATATTGAGCGCAATCACTGCCGGAAAGATGAATTGCAAATAAGTATAGGGCACAACAAAGCGCACCTCGCCATAGACCTCACCGCGAAAATAAGGATTGAGGCCCACGCCCATAATCACCACCCACATAATGGGTCGGCTGAATCCACCAAACAATTGGCCACGATCGCGAAAGGCGCGCTTGACCTCGCGCAGCCAAATGGCAAACACACCGCCACAAATGACCCTTACCAATGTGGCAAATTCGTTGTCATCATCCTGACTAGGGCTCATCGCGCTCATCGTGTGTGCTCGCCTCCCTGCTTACCAAAGGCCAATGTGCGCTCGCGCGCGCTGGCTTCTTGATCGCGAATAGCCCTCCCCGTCAAAGAGAGAAACACGCTTTCAAGGCTTGGCTCTATGCGCGTCATAGCGCGCACTTGGCTACCATAAATCGAGAGGAAATGCTCGATAAAGCGCCCATCCTCGACTTTGAGAGTGAGCTGATCCTCACTCGTTTTAACAATCTTGTTTTGATATTCAGCCAATATATGCGCCCTGACTTCAGCATTGATGGGGCTGACTTCGAGCACTTCATGCCCATGTGCACTCTTCAAAGCCAGAGGCGTGTCAATCGCCAATAATTTACCCTGATCAATGATCGCCACACGATCGGCCTGCTCGACCTCTTCAATATAATGCGTGGTGACAATAAGCGTGAGATCACGCTGCTGACGCAAGTCATGCAAATAGCGCCAAATCCGAGCGCGCGATTGCGCATCAAGTCCAACTGTCGGCTCATCAAGAAACAGCACGCGCGAATCGTGAATCAAAGCACGGGCAATTTCAAGCCGCCGCTTCATGCCCACAGAGAGCGTGCGCACCAATCGCTCGCGCCAATCGCTCAATTCCACCACATGCAGCATTTCATCAATGCGCTTGCGACGCAGAGCCGCGGGCACGCCATAGACAAGGCCGTGAAACTCAAGATTCTCATATACCGTCAGCCGATCATCCAGACTTGGCTCCTGAAACACAACGCCCAGACGACGACGGGCCCGCAAAGCCTGTTGCACAACGTCCGCGCCAGCAATCAATGCGCGGCCTTCATCGGGTGAGAGAATAGTGCACAGAATATGTAATAAAGTTGTCTTGCCTGCACCATTGGGGCCGAGCAAGGCAAATAATTCGCCAGCTTTCACATTGAAGCTGACATGATCGAGCGCCACAAGAGTGCCGTAGCGTTTGACGAGTCCTTGCACCTCAACGCCAATCCCCGCTGACTGTGCAACCTCAGAATGTGTCGATATGGACTGCTGCTGACTGGGATTGCTCTTCACATCCCCCTCCTCATGGACCATGGCTTGGTCTCCAGCCTTGCCAATCGATTGCTGACTCTCAGGCTCATCCACTATTGCAGGATGCCCTGTTTATGCAAGAGCTTTACATGAATTCAAAAGCTCCCTCCAGCTTGGCAGATCTATCGACAACAGATGAGCCAGATTTGCATCTTTGAGCGACAGATCCGTAGAAACTGACGATAAAATGCTTTAGCATATCGGGCAACGGGCCCTTAAACGCCCGGGGACGGGAGCATGACAACCAACCTCACCAGCCATATGCGCCAAATTCAGGGCCCCTTGCTGCAAGCAAGACTATTCTGGCGTGTGCGCTTGACCCTGATTGTTGTCATTTGTGCAGCATTGGCGAGCGTAATGCTCTTTGGACTGTCCCGCTTCTTTGGCGACTGGGGCCTTTTGCCTGCTCTTGTCGCCCTCGCGCTCAGTCTTATGGCAGGACTGATCTGGTATCTTCTTTATGAGCCCAAGCTCATTCAATTGGCGCGCCGTGCCGATGTGATTTTTAATCTGGGTGAGCGCCTCAGCACAGCCCTCAGCGTAAAGCCCGCCGCCATTGGCGCCGACCACCCTCTTGAACAGGCTCTGCTGCGCGATGCCGCCGCCCATGCTAGCCGTGTTGATCCTTTAATCATCGAGCCTGTGCTAAACCGCACGTTGATCGCGCTGAGTGTGGGCCTCATCACCAGTCTGCTCTTTATTAATCAGCTTGGGCTCCAATCCCTCCACAGAGATGACCAGTCAGCACAGACTCTCTTGGCCCACAATCTCAATGCTGATCTCAGGGCGCAAAACCTGCGCAGCATTGCCGAAGCCCTGAGCGCAGATGCCGAGAAAAAACAAAATAGCTATCTCTCGGCAATCGCCAATGCGATCCAAGACCTCGCCGATCAAGACGATCTGAAGGCTAATGCTAATCGCAATTCAGATCTGCAAGAGCTTCTTGAACATGCCCGTCTTGCCTATGGCGATGCGCAACCCGGCTGGCTTCGCTCTCCTCAAGCGCTCGATGTCAAAACCGATCCCAATCTCACACGCTTGGCGCAAGTGATGGAGAGCCTGAAACCCGTGCCCATGCAAAATGGCGGCGGTGGCGAAGAATTAGTGCCAGAATTATTCAGTGAACATGATGCCGCACGCCAAGCAGCCTATACACCCATGGTGGTCGGCGAATTTCGCGGCACGCAAGAGCAATCTGAACTTAAAATGAGCGGCCAGAATGTTGGGCCCGAGGGGAATGAAGCGCAGACCAATGGCCAAGCAAAAGCATCGGCCTCCAATAGCGGCACCTCAATGACCTTAGGCGATAGAGGTACAAGGGAGCCCATTACAATGGATGGCGCGGCAGCCATTCTTGCTGGCGGCGCCACTCAATCCAGCGCTGGCAATAGCCGGCTAGCTGGCAAAGGCACGCAAGATTTATTCGACCCCAATGCGAAAGCACAAACCAGTCTTGAGGCCAATGACACAATGCTGTTGCCAATGGGCACTTATCAAGCCGGGCGACGCATTCGCCTGCAAACCCTGCCTGCCACACAGAGCAAAGACGCTCTGAC
The DNA here is from genome assembly GCA_903903935.1 of uncultured Hyphomicrobiales bacterium. Classification (GTDB taxonomy): domain Bacteria; phylum Pseudomonadota; class Alphaproteobacteria; order Rhizobiales; family Beijerinckiaceae; genus Terripilifer. Next base: position 3,697 of record CAIVAX010000216.1, read on the forward strand.
AGGCGGGCCAATGCAAAACGCGCTCAATGGCAAAAGCCAACCAAATAGCAAAGATGACTCAACTGGCATGACACGCGATCGCCCCTCCTTGCAGGACGAAGCCATGTTCTCACGGGCCTTCAAGCATAGTGAGGGCTCCCTTGCTCCCTAGCGCCTTGCATTTGGTTATACTGGCACCAGCTTTTCTTCTGCTCGCGGGTCTCGCAATTCTGCTGCCATTTCTGCATCAGAGCGCGCGCAGAACCAAAGTGCGTCTGGCCAGTCTTGTCATCTGGCAGCGCTTGCAGGCAACAGCGCAAGAGACAAAATTTTTGCGCAAACAGGCCAGCCTCACTTGGCTGATGATGCTGCAAATCGCCTGCATCATTCTCTTCGCGCTGGCTTTGGCACATCCCGTTTTGGATAGCCATCCCCATCAGACACGGCATGTGATTTATGTGCTCAATGCCGGGCTTGATATGCACCAAAGGCTGGAGCAAGAGACGCTCTTTTCCAATGCCAAAACACAAATCCGCAGCCTGCTTGCCAGCCATGATGATCCTGATGGCCCGCTGCTCAGTCTCATCCAGGCTGGCACCAAGCCGCACATCATCTTTGCGCGTCAACCCTACCATCCTCAACTTTGGGATGCGAGCGAACAAGAGCTCACGATTGAGGATGCGCAAGCCGATTGGCAGAGAACAGCCCATCTCCTTTCTCTCCTCCAAGAAGAGAATGAACTCACCAATATAATTCTCTTCACCAGCGATGAGGGACGGGATCTCCAGAATGAAATTCAATCGCCCATAAGCATGAAAACTCTCGGCCACAGCCTGCCCAATGCAAGCCTCACCGCCCATATTGAAAGCACCAGCAAAGATCAGCTGCAGCTTAAAGGCGCTGTGAGATTGAGCGGCGGGCTCAAACAAAGCCAACTCACTGTTGATTTCACCCGCGCTCGCTCCTCACAAGCTTTGCGACTTGCAACACAGACCTATTCGGCTTCTGCCAAGTCAAGCGCTTTAGAGCCCGAAGAGATAGAGGTCTCAATTGATCTGCCGAGCATTGGCGAGGGCGTGATCAGCGCCACTCTCAGCGATGATAGCAATCTAGCCGATCATCGTCTCTCTTTCGTCACCCATGCGCAGCCCAAACCCTTCGAGATTTTGATTCTAGGCGAAGCCAAAGCAGATCTGCTGCAAACTGTGCAGGCGTTGGATGGTGCCCATATTGAGCACATGCAGCGCCTACCGATAGATCATGCCAAATATGATCTGATCATTGCCATTGATGTTTTTCTTGATGCACCCATCGCCACCAATCTTCTACTCATTGGCCAAAGCCTTTTGATTGATGAAGCAAAGCCTGATTTTGTTGAACCGGGGGATGTGACCTTCTGGCAATCGCATCATGCTCTGTCGCAAGGCCTGGCTTGGACCAATCTGACCATCAAGCGGGCTTTTAAATTCGCACCCTGGGCCGATGGCGATCACATTCTGTCTGCCGGCGAGACCAATCTGATTAGCGCTCGCTCCACGCCTTTCGGGCGTCAGATTCGCATTGCCTTTGATCCTCGAGCGGAGTGGAACAAGCAGACCTCCTTTGCGCAATTTATGGGGAATTTACGTCAATGGATTGGCCCCTTCTCCTTGGGCCGGATTGATCAACCCTGCCGCGCTGGCTCGCTATGTCCACTGGATGCGCGCTGGCACAAAGGTCACCTCCAACGCATCAGCGATCCAAGATCAGCCTCAGACACACACGCTCACAAGCTCGATCTGCCAACTCCAGGACAAGACTTTCGCCCGCTTCATTCAGGCCTATATCAATGGAGCGAAGGCAAGCCCTCGGATGTGATTGCAATCAATGCTGATCCCACCCCCAAAGCGACAAAATCGCTCGCGCAAACGCCGCTTCCACATATTCCCTCAGAGCGTCAGCCAATCTGGCCCTCTATTTTAAGTCTCACCACTCTGCTTCTGATCGTTGAATTTTATGTCTCTCATCGCAACAGGCGGGTTTCACCCTTAAGACTGATCAGCCGTCTTGCGGTTTTGGGCTTTGTCACAGCCAGCCTGTTTCACCTGCCTGCACCTAAATGGGATCAACGCCAGAGCAAAGTTATTCTTATTGGCGCTGATGATGACCCCAAATCGAAGGCCGCTTTACCCTCTCCCGACCAAGGCGAGGCCATTGTCCTTTATGCCAATGCACAAAGAGTCACGCAGGACAAAAACGCTCTCACGCGCAGCACTGATGCCATGAGCGTGGCGCAGCCCATTTCGAGTGCCGATGCGCTGGCCTTTGCCCGCGCGCTCTTGCCGCCATCTGGCAAGGGAGAGATTGAACTTCGCGGCGAGCTCAATTTCAACACAAGCGATGCGGCCGATCTGGCGCCGCTCTTACAAGCCCGCTCGATTGGCCTCACAGCGCATAATGAGCCAACCCGCACACAGACGATCATGCGTGACCTCGCAGCGCCGCAGAGCCTGTTTGCTGGTGAGAGTTTTACACTGACTGCGCGCATCAAATCACCTATGGCACAATCAGCCCATCTGATTCTGAGCGAAGATTCAACGCCCATCCTTGAGCAAGATGTCGAACTCATCGCTGGCGAGAACTCAATTGAAACTGTGATCCCCCATGCCAAAGAGGGCCGCGCTTTTTATAGCCTTGCTCTCACGACAATTGGGCAATCCAGCGCAGCTCCCCTCAGCTCCGGTCTTTTTGTGCAGGGCCGTTTAGCCCCCCGCATTCTCATTCTGGGCACTGGTCCAACCACCAAAGACTTTGCCGATCGTCTGAGCAACAGGGGCCTGCAAACAAAAATCATGGTTCCAACCGGTGCGCCCTGGTTGATTGAAGATTGGCTCGCTTATGATGGCTATGTCTTCTTGGATGTCCCCGCCATTGCGCTCAATTCAACACAGCAGAACCTATTGGTCGAAGCTGTGGCGCGCCATGCACGTCCCCTGTTCCTCTTAGGCGGGCCGCATGCCTTTGGCCCCGGCGGCTATTTGGAAACACCGCTCGATCAGCTCTCGCCCGTTTCAAGCCGTGTGCCCAAGCCTTCGCCAGAAGCCGCTGTCGCCTTTGTCATTGATCGCTCGGGCAGCATGGCACAGGCCGTTGGCGATTCAGATCGCCTTCAAATCGCCAAGCAAGCAACTCTCACCGCCATTGCGCAACTCAATCCGCAAAGCAAAGTCAGCGTCATTGCCTTTGATACTGAGGCGCGGCTCATTGCGCCTTTGCAACCTGTCTCGCAGATTGACCAACTCACACGCAGCCTCACTCAAATGATTCACGGCGGCGGCACTGATCTCTATCCCGCTCTGCAAATGGCGCTCGGTCAAATGCGCGATGCTGAGTCATCGATCAAGCATGTCATCGTCTTCACCGATGGTTTGACACCCCCCGCCCCCTTTGACGAGGTCGTGGGCGAGATGACCAAAGCAGGCATGACCATTTCAACTGTCTCCATTGGCACATGGGCGGGTGATGTTGAATTGCGCGCCATTGCCAAAAAGGGCGGCGGCGCTTTTCACTCGACCAATGACTTTAAAGCTCTGCCCAGCATTATGGCGCAGGAAGCCATGTTGATGTCAGACTCAGCGATAGAAGAGCGCACCACACTGCCGCGCTGGAGTAGTACGCGGCCTGCTTTTCTTAGCCCCCTGCCTGATCAAGTGCCTCAGATTAACGGCTATGTGCTCACCACCACAAAGCCAGACGCTGAGGTCAGTCTCAGCGTGACAACGCAAGATGGCGGCGAGGCCCCTTTGCTGGCCTCTTGGCATTATGGCAGTGGGCGCGTCTTGGCTTTGACAACGCAAGCCATCGGAGAATGGACTCAAAATTGGCAATCTTGGCCAGACTATCAAAACTTATGGAGCCATGTGCTGCCGCATTTTCTCACCGGCGCCGATAGCATAGGGCTCAATTTGATTGTACAGATGGATTCGCAAGGCCTGTTTGTGCAGGCGCATGCGCTCGATAAAATGCGAGCCTATCAGCAAGGCCTGACCTTAACAGCGCATATCAAACCGCTTGCATCCTCTGCAGCTGACTCTATCTATCAACTGCCACTTATAGAGACACGCCCCGGCCAATATCAGGGGCGGATCGCGCATCTACCCTTTGGAGATTATGACATCACCCTTGCCAATGGCGAGCAAAGCCAGACCCTTTCCATCCATCATACCCAAAGGCAGGTTGAGAGTGAGGAAACCACTCGCGCTTTGCAAGCATTGAAGCAAGCCACGATGACTGCCGCAGATTTGCACAGCGCTCCAGCAAGCTCACGTTTCATCTGGCAGGCTGATTGGCGCCTATGGGCGCTGCTCGCTTATCTCATCTTTGCGAGTGAAATTTTGATTGGCTATGGCCTGCTGAATAATCTGCGCAAGCTGCGCTTGCGCTAAGGGCAACATCACGCCAATAGGCCAGATGTGATCAGACTCCGCATCAGCTCCTCATCTGAGAGGGCATCATCAAGGCGCACCATCTGCCCGCCGTGACAAGCAATCTGTTCATCCAATGCCGCGCGATAGAGAGCCAGCTCGTGCTGATAGGCCGCGATGAGATTGGCATCAATCGTGAGCTCGATATGCCGCAGAGTCTCTACATCCTCCAGCACATATTGACCCTGACCAGCTGCGAGGGGAGCTTCATCCTGCGCAGAGGTAATCTGCACCGCATAAAGATGGCCCTTCAGCTCGCCCAGCTTAGCCAAATCTGTTTCAATCCCCTCCAGCCAAAAATCGCTGATCAGCACAACAATATGAGCCATCCGCAAATGCGGCAGCGCCAGATTGATTTGCTGCGCAAAAGACAAGGATGTGTCAGCCCGCTCTTGCTCGAGAAATCCCCATAACAGCTCTGCGCGCGCCACACCCTGCACAGCCTGCGACCAATCAATATAGGTGTGGGTCGCAAGACCCATCTCAACCAAATCGCCCGAGCCAAGCCCCGCCAGCGATAAGAGACATGCCAACTTATGCGCAAAACCGATCTTGCCACCAGAAGCTGCGCTCCCATCCGCTAGCATCATAGACGCGCTGGCATCAATGAGAATAGCAACGCGCATTTGGCGATCAGCAAGAAATTCCCGCGTATAGGGCACCCGTAAACGCGCATAGACCCGCGCATCAATATGGCGCAGATCATCGCCCTCGCGATAAGGCCTATGTCCGGCAAATTCGAGCCCCGGCCCCTTATGACGAGAGCGCCGCTCACCCTGACGGTGCGAGAGACCCGGCGTGAGCCCCATCAGGCGTAGCCTGCTCAATCGCTCCAATAATTCAGACGAAGGCCTCAAGCCGCTTGCTTCCGGCAATGAGCAAAAATATCTCCAACCAATTGATCAATGCTAATCGACTGAGCGCGGCCTTCAAAATTAAGCTGGAGTCGATGGCGTGTGGCGGGCAGCAATACGGCCTCCACATCTTCAAAGCCCACATTATATTTGCCATGCAGCAAAGCATGCGCTTTGGCGGCAATCACCAAAGCCTGCGCGCCGCGCGGGCTCAAGCCAAAGCGGATAAAGCGCCGGGCTCGCTCATGCGCATGAGTACTGCCAGGCTGCGTTGCTACTGCAAAATGGGCGATCACATCACGCACATGCTCTGCAATCGGCACAGCCCGCACCAGCGCTTGCGCTGATAAAATATCCTGCGACGTCAGACAGGCTTGCGCTGCATTGACTTGTGATCCTGTGGTGAGATCAAGCACATCCGATAAAATGCTGCGCTCAGGATAATGCACATCAATATGCAGAAGAAAGCGATCAATCTGCGCCTCTGGCAAAGTATAAGTGCCTTCCATTTCGAAGGGATTTTGCGTGGCCAGAACGAGAAAAGGCTGCGGCAGATCCATCGTCTGCCCCGCCACGCTCACTGTGCGCTCTTGCATCGCCTCTAATAAAGCTGATTGCGTGCGCGGCGTGGCGCGATTGATTTCATCTGCCAGTAATAATTGCGTGAAGATAGGGCCGGGCTGAAATTGCAGACGCGCCTCGCCCTGCCCCTCCTGGGTGAGCACCATGCTGCCGCTAATATCAGCAGGCATCAAATCGGGCGTGAATTGCACGCGAGAAAATTGCAGCCCCGTCACTTGCCCCAAACAGCGCACCAATAAAGTTTTGCCAACTCCGGGCGGGCCTTCCAACAAGACATGGCCATTGCTCATCATGCCAATGAACATATGTTCAATGACTTTATCCTGACCAAGAACAATTCTGCCAATTTCCTGTTGCGCCTGTTTGAGCAAACGCACCAATCGATCAAGTGACTCTTGGCTGGCTGCGCCCTGTGCCTCTTGGGAGGAGGTATCAGACACAGGTGTCTTGCCTTTCATCACATCTGTCACAGCCGACACACTTCCACTCCCGCATCTCATCGCATTTGGCAGC
>CAIVAX010000217.1 GCA_903903935.1 uncultured Hyphomicrobiales bacterium
GCGCTGGCCGGTTTGCCAGCCTCCCAATTGGGCGTTGATGTAATCGGCGGGTAGGCCCAGCAGGCCCGGTGTGGCGGGGTTAACGCCCATCATCTCCAGACCATGGCATTGCATTGGCCTTTCAGGCGGGCTTTCTTGTCACCACCGGATTTGTGATCATTTCGATGATGAGTGCCTGGTTTCATCCCCATCGCAAACTCTAACGCGCCAAGAGCTTGGATATCATCTTGGCTTGGATATCATCTTGGCTTGGAGATCATCTTGGCCTTGCTGCAAATTTGCGCAAGCTCAGTCTTGCAGCACTTTATCGCGCTGATAGAAGTCAGATTGAGGATCATTCAGAACCATTGTGCGAATGCCCTCCCAGAGACGTTGCCGCAGATTGAGAAATTCAGCAGTCGCTCTGATGTCATGATCCCATCGCGGATGCGGCAGATTGACATCAAGCAATTCTGCAATCTTGCCCGGGCGCGGGCTCAGCATCACGATCTTGTCAGATAAGAGAATGGCTTCATCGACCGAATGCGTGACAAAGACGACGACGCCTTTGAGCATGTGGCGAATTTTCATCACCTCGATTTGCATGAATTCACGCGTTTGCGCATCAAGTGCGGCAAAGGGCTCATCCATCAGCAAGATGGAGGGCTGCGAGATTAAGGCGCGCGCCAGAGCCGCGCGTTGCTGCATGCCTCCGGATAATTCATGCGGATAGGACTCAGCAAATTTAGCTATGCCCATCATGCCCAGATAATGATCGGCGAGTTGTTCGCATTCCGCTTTGGGCACATTGCGTAATTCCAGCGGGAAATAGACATTGGCCTTGATCGACCGCCAGGGCATCAGGCGAATGGATTGAAACACCAGTCCAATATGCGGGCCGCAAGCGGGGGCCTCGCCATTGACCAAAATCTGACCGGAATCGGGCTTGATCAGGCCATTGAGAAGGCGCAGCAAGGTTGTCTTGCCGCAGCCCGAAGGGCCCACAAGGCTGACAAAGCTATTGGGCGCAATATCCAGCGACACATCATCAAGCGCCAAAACGCTGCCACGCCCGCCGGGGCGACGAAAGGATTTCGTCACATGACGGATTGCAATGGCGCTCTTGCCATTAGATTTTTTAGTCTCATCGTTTTGGCCGTTAGCGTCCTGGTGCATCAGTCGACTCATCCCGCCCCAATTCAGAAAGCACCTTATCGATAAAGCTGGTGTCGATCCATTCTGCTGGGGCGACCTTGCGCAGATCTTTAAATTCCGGATCCTCGTAAAGGACATTGGTTGTATAGGCCAATGAATCCAGATTGAGACCGCCATTGACCGACCAGCTGGGCCGATAGGTCTGCGCCAATTGCTCCAAATCCTCGCGCGCCACATCTGGCCGCGCCTGCGCCATGGCCTCGACCCAGGATTGCGGATTTTTGGCAAATTGCCGTGAGGCATCCATGATCACGCGGACCACAGCCTGAACTTCTTTGGCGCGATCCTTAGCCACGCTCTCTGTGACCACATTGAGCTTGGTCACGAAAGGTGCCGATTCATAAAACTTCTTTTGATCGACCAGCATGTTCAGCATAGAGCGATCTTTAATGCTGAGCCAGATCCCAATCGAAACGGCTGTTGCATCAATGCGCTTGCCCGCCAAAGCCTGAGCGCGCACTGGCGGCTGACCCAGACCAACATATTTGAGCTTATCCGGATCAAGACCCAATTTGGCAATCACCGAGCGGCTGACAAGATAATCAACCGAGCCCACACGCGCGACACCAAAGTTTTTGCCCTCCAGCTGCGCGATGGAGGTAATGTCCTTTGTTGTGGCGAGCACAAAGGGCAGAGCTTTATCAGGAGAGACAATGCCCTTGAGGCGCATTTGATTGCGGGCCACCAATTGCAAGGCACTATCAAGCGCAATATTGGCCATTTCGCCCTGACCTGATTTGAGCGCCGCAATGGCGGAGGGCGTTTGCCCCACGCGCACCAGCTCAACCTCAACACCTGCCTTGGTGAAGGCACCCGAGCGCACGGATAATTCCACAACAGAATTGGGAACAAGCGGCGTTTCTGTCTCCGTGATGATCATGCGAAAGGGAGCGGCCTGCGCAGAGCCCATCAGCACGAGGCTGGCTTGCGTGGCTAAAGAGGCTGAAACAGTCAAAGAGAAAAAGATATGTCGAGCTGTGATTGCCATGGCGTCAAACTCCCGAGCTGCGATCTTTTAAAATGGGATCCTAGCCTAAAAAGGAAAGGCTCGCTAGATTGAATGTCGTGAATACCCTCGGGTCAAACGACGTTCAATAAAGCGCAGCACTTGCATCGTCAGCAATCCAATAAAAGCCAGAAGCAGCACAATCACAAAATAAGGCCCCATGCGGAAGGTATTGCCATAAATTGACAGAAGCCCACCAAGACCGCCCACGGCTGTATAGAGCTCGGCCACAACAGTATTGATCAAAGCCAGACCAGCGCCCACACGCATGCCGGCAATCACATAAGGCAAAGCTCCCGGTAACATGACTTTACGAAACACTTGCGTTTGCGTGGCGCCTGCAGCGCGCGCCATTTCGATGAGATCGGCATCCGAATTGAGAACGCCGGCATAAGTGTTGATCAAGATCGGCATGAC
>CAIVAX010000218.1 GCA_903903935.1 uncultured Hyphomicrobiales bacterium
CCAGCCATGTCATCATCGCCATTGATTAAGAGAGCTATGATCATGCCGCTAATGAGACTGTTCGCCCTGATTGTGACCCTCGCTGCATTGATACAGGCGCCATCCCCCGCCTATGCCGCAAGCACGAATGTGGCTGTCGCAGCCAATTTTAACGATGCAGCAAAAGAAATCGCTGCACTGTTCAAAACCAAAACGGGACATGATGCAGTCCTCAGCTTTGGCTCATCCGGACTTTTCTATACGCAGATCAAACAGGGCGCACCCTTTCAAGTCTTTCTCTCGGCAGATGCAGAACGACCCCAAAAACTGGCTGATGAGGGCTTCGCTCTACCGCAATCGCGTTTTACCTATGCGATTGGCAAATTGGTGCTGTGGAGCAAAGATCCAAACTCGATAAAAGGCGTGGACACGCTCAAGGCCAATGCCTTTAGCAAGCTCTCGATCGCTGATCCCAATTCAGCTCCCTATGGTGTGGCGACAATCGAAACGCTCAAAGCGCTTGAGATCTATCAGTCCGTAGAGAAAAAAATCGTGATGGGCGCCTCTATCTCCCAAGCCTTCCAATTCATCGAGACGGGAAATGCAGAACTAGGTTTTGTGGCTCTCTCGCAATTGATCAACACTCAAAGCGGCTCGCGCTGGATGGTCCCACAAAATCTTTATAGTGAAATCCGTCAGGATGCGATTTTGTTAAAATCCGGCGAACAGAATGAGGCGGCCAAAGCCTTTCTGGACTTTCTAAAAAGCCCTGACGCACGCAGCAGCATCACAAAATTTGGCTATGTCATCGATCCCAAGCTTGCAATGTAATGCTCAATCTCACACCTGATATATGGCAGCCCATCAGCCTCACGCTGCAATTGGCAAGCCTGACAACTGTCATCTTGCTGATCATCGGCACGCCCTTGGCTTATTGGTTGGCGCGCTCGCATTGGCGCGGCAAAGATATCATTGCCGCTGTGATTGCCATTCCTCTTGTGCTGCCGCCCACAGTGCTAGGCTTTTATCTGCTGCTTGCCCTTGGTCCCAATGGGCCGGGCGGCATGATCGCCTCCCTCTGGGGGGCGCGCACTCTGGCCTTTTCTTTCCCGGGCCTTGTGATTGGATCTGTGCTGTTCTCCATGCCCTTTGTGGTGCAGCCGATCCGCAATGCCTTTGAGGCCATGGGTGATCGACCTTTAGAAGTCGCGGCCACTTTGCGCGCCTCACCCTGGCGCGCCTTTTGGACCATTGCTGTTCCCCTTGCGCGGCCGGGCTTTCTGACCGGTGCAATTTTAGGCTTCGCACATACAATTGGCGAATTTGGCGTGGTGCTCATGATCGGCGGCAATATTCCCGGTCAGACAAAAGTTTTATCTGTGGCGATTTATGATTATGTCGAGACTTCGCAATGGACACAGGCCAATGTGCTGGCCTTGGGCATGGTGGTGTTTTCTTTCTGTGTCATTCTGACGATGATGAAGATTGAAAAACGCCTCGGTAGGCTGTCCACATGAGCCACACTGCAAAAGTCCATGAGCCCCTCATGCAGGGGCGTTTTCGTGCCAATTTTGGCAGCTTTCAACTCAATGCAGAGTTTGAAGCCCCTGCGCAAGGCATCACAGCCATTTTCGGACAATCGGGATCAGGCAAGACAAGCCTGCTGCGCGCCATTGCCGGATTGAATCGCATTGCTAGCGGCTTCTTTCGTTTAGGTGATGAGATCTGGCAAGATGAGCACACCTTTCGTCCCGTTCATCACAGGCCCTTGGGCTATGTGTTTCAAGAGGCGAGCCTGTTTGCGCATCTAAGCATCAAAGCCAATCTGCTCTATGGCGCGCCGCGCGCGCGCGATCAGCAGTCCATTGGCTTTGACGAAGTAGTCGATCTGCTTGGCATCAGCGCTTTGCTGGATCGCGCGCCCCATCATTTGTCTGGTGGCGAGCGTCAACGCATTGCCATTGGACGCGCGCTGCTCTCGCAACCCAAACTTCTATTGATGGATGAACCTTTGTCGGCTCTCGACCGGCAGAGTAAGGATGAAATCCTGCCCTTTTTGGAGCGCTTGCACGACACACTTGCTTTGCCTGTGCTCTATGTCAGCCATGATATGAGGGAGATTGAACGTCTGGCTGATCATTTGATTTTGATGGAAAAGGGCAGCGTGCGCGCTTCTGGTCCGTTGAGTGAGATGCAAAGCGACCCCGCCCTGCCCTTGCTCAGCTCATCGGAGGCGGCTGTCAGTCTGGATGCAATTGTCGAGTCCCATGATCCAACCGATGGCATGACACGCCTACAAGTTGCCGGGGGATCTTTTCTGGTGCCCTCGGCTCTAGCGAAGCCTGGGGAGCATAGACGTCTGCGCATTCTCGCGGGCGATGTCAGCTTGGCGCGCGAACAGCCTCGTCCCAGCACAATTGTGAATATTCTCCCCGCCAAAATTCTCAGCGTACAAGCTACCGGTGAACATCAAATGACCGCCGTGATCGGTCTTGGCGAAGATGGACAAGGCGCACGTCTGCTCACCAGAGTAACACGCCGCTCTTGGAGCCTGCTTCAACTTGCGCCCGGATGCCAAGTCTATGCACAAGTCAAAGGTGTTGCGCTGGTGGGACGGAC
>CAIVAX010000219.1 GCA_903903935.1 uncultured Hyphomicrobiales bacterium
CGGTAAGGCTAAATTGCCCCGCCAAACCCTCGATGGACCCATTGATGAACCACAGCTTGAGACGGCTGGAATGAGCGATGGTCCAGCCGTGCTCGCGCGTCCAGCTGATGGACGCGCATCTCCGCCACGCATCAGCGATTCTAAATCCCGATCTACGGCCTTCGCACAACCCCCCGGCACGGAAAATGTGACTCGGATTTTTGATGCCTCCGAGGGGACCGCCCTCGATCCATTGAAAAACAAATCCTGGGATCTGAATTCCGGCAAAGTCGTCCCCCCTCTCATGCAGCCCCCGGGTCGCTGAATTTAAGTCTTTGACTTGAAAAGCTGCAGCTATCGCGGCATTCCTAGCTTTATTGGCCTGTCTTAGACAGGCCCTGATTGAAACAGGTGTCCCATTCTTAAAAGCATGACTGGCTTTGCCAGCACCTCAGGCACGCTTGGACCCTCCCGCTGGTCATGGGAAATCAAAACCGTGAATGCCAAAGGTCTGGATTTGCGTCTGCGCCTGCCACCGGGGTTCGATGTCATTGAAGTGGAGGCGCGTAAACGCATCACATCGCATCTGGCGCGCGGCACATGTTATGCCAATCTCACGCTCACACGCGAGCTTGCCCAAGCCGAAGTGCGGATCAATCAGTCGGCCCTGACGGCTCTCATTCAGGCGGTTGAGAGCGTGCCCACAACCAGCTCTCTGCGTCCCGCCTCCCTCGATGGCTTGTTGCAAGTGCGCGGCATTGTCGATGTGATTGAAGCCAGCGACACCCAAGAGCAAAAGGCAGCTCTCACCACCGCGGCCTTAACGGGTCTTGATCAGGCCCTCGAGCAATTGATCCTCATGCGCAGCTCAGAGGGCGCGGCGCTGCATACCATCCTAGCAGCGAGAATTGAGAAGATCGCGCACCTGACGCAGGCCGCAGAAGAAACCCCCGGGCGTACACCCGAGGCCGTGATGGCGCGCCTGAAACAATCGATTGAAGCTTTGAGCAGCAAGCATGGTTTTGATGAGGCTAGGCTCTACCAAGAAGCTTTGATCCTTGCGGCCAAGGCAGACATACGCGAGGAATTGGATCGCTTGAAAGCCCATGTCGATGCTGCGCGGGAGCTCTTGGCGCAAGATCAGCCGGTGGGCCGCAAGCTGGATTTTCTGGCGCAGGAATTTTCGCGCGAGGCCAATACGCTGTGTGCCAAATCCAATGATCCCCAGTTGACGGCCCTTGGCATGGATCTGCGCGTTGAGATTGAGCAATTGAGAGAACAGGTTCAAAACATTGAATGAGGCTGATATGTCGCCCGATTTGCATACGCCCGATTTGCACAGACGTGGCTTGATGCTGATCTTGTCCTCGCCCTCAGGCGCGGGAAAGACCACATTAACCCGCAATCTTTTGCAAGATCGTGCTCTTGATCTGACGCTCTCGATTTCGGTGACAACCCGGGATCGACGCTCCAGCGAGGCGGATGGCGTTCATTATTATTTCAAATCGAAAGCCGAATTTGAGCGTCTGCGCACGCAAGATGATTTGCTCGAATGGGCCGAAGTCCATGGCAATTTTTATGGCACGCCACGCGCACCTGTCGAAGCTGTGCTGAGCCAAGGCCGCGACATGCTCTTTGATATTGATTATCAAGGCACGCAGCAGGTACTCAAAAAAGCGCAAAAGGATGTGGTGACCATCTTCATTTTGCCACCCTCTATGCGCGAATTACGCGCTCGTCTTGAGCGCCGGGCCGAGGATGCCGCCGATGTGATTGCCAAACGTTTAGACAATGCCCGCCATGAAATCGCCCGTTGGACCATGTATGATTATGTGATCGTCAATGAGGATATTCAGCTTGCCATGGTTGAGGTGAAAGCCATACTGACGGCTGAGCGTCTCAAACGCGCGCGCTCGGAATCGGGCGTTGCTGATTTCGTCAAACGCTTGCTTGAGGAATAAACCAGCCCATTCACTCCAAGCGATGGATGACACCGCCTGAGATCTGTTGACTCCATAGACTATTCAGGAGACCCGTGCGCGAAAGCCTGACCATATTGGCAAGCTGTTTGATCTTGATCCTGACAAGCGCGCTTGTCGGGCCCTATTTTGTTGACTGGACGCAGCACAGGGACTGGGTCGAGTCGCAATTATCTCAGGCTCTGGGTGCGCAGGTTGTTGTTGACGGCGCGATTGATCTCAAACTTCTACCAGCCCCCACTCTTTCGGTTGACAAAGTGCATCTTGATGCTCTGGGCAGCAATCTATCTGCTGCCGCCATACGGCTTGAGCTGGCCGCAACGCCCTTAATGCGCGGTCAATTGCGCTTCACGCAGATTGAGATTGACTCGCCGCAAATCGAAATTATCATTCGCCCCGATGGAACCATCGCACTTCCAAATCTGAGTGCTGGGTCGAGCGAGGCCATTGCTGCTGAACATTTGGCGATCCGCAATGCCACTCTGATCATTCAAGATCTACCCCGCCAGAGCGTCAGGCGTCTGAGCGATCTCTCGCTTGATGCGGAAATGGATTCGTTGCTTGGTCCCTATCGCGCCAATGGCCGCTGGGGGCGCAATGATCAGGCTTTGAGTTTCCGCTTTTCAACCGGCACGAAGGAAGAGGATCACTGGCGTCTCAAATTCATTCTCGATGCGTCTGGCGATAGTCCTCGCATGGATTTGGATGGGGTGCTGACGCTTGCAGCAGCTGCGGGGGAGGGACGCGCCCTCTCTTATGCAGGCAGCGCCAATCTCTCTGGCGTGTGGCGCCAAGTGCCTTGGCGTGCTGCAGGCACTTTGCGCGCCGATCGCTCGGCCTTGGTGATGGATCCGCTCGACTTTAAATTGGGTGCAGAAGAATTTGCGCTCTCTGCCAGCGGAACCACGCGCTTACTTCTAGGCGCCAAGCCTGAAGCGCAAGTCAAATTGCAAGCCCGCCAGATCGATTTTGATCGTCTGTCCATCAAGGATGAAAAGAGCGCTCGCAATTTGCGTGCAGCTATGAAGTCCGCCCTTGATCAACCCTCTTGGACATCGTTCCTGCCTGTTCAAGCGGAGCTCACAACACCTGCGCTGACTCTGGGCGGCGAGACTTTGGTAGAAAACAGTCTCGTGTTCACCACTTCAGAACAAGATTTGCCTGCGCTCAGCTTTGAGACCAATGCACCGGGCCGCTCGAAAATTGCCTTTCAAGGACGTCTCGAAACAGGCTTGGCGCCTCGGTTGTTTGGCAAGGTCAATGTTCGCGCTGGCGATCTGCAACGCTTGTCAGATTGGATAAGCCCTGCCGCGCCTGACTGGATGAGCCGTATGCGCACTTTGCCCATTCGCGCACTCGAATTGGCAGGCGATTTGGATGTATCGCCCTCAGGCTTTGCTGGCCGCAATCTGACCATCAAAGTTGATCGCTCCAGCTTTGAAGGCACATTGGCGCTCAGCGGTGCCTTTGGCACAAATCCAGCGCGCTTCTTTGCAGATCTCAAATCCACCGCTCTTGATCTTGATGGATTGCCCGATCTCACTGGCCCCATGGCGGCCGCCAGCAATATGGATCTAGCACTAACTCTAGAGGCCAGAGCTATTCGCCTGGCGCGCTTTGGTGAAGGTGTGGTCGATGCCGGACAGATCGGTTTGAAACTGACCAAAACGGATGCAGATATTAAACTCGAGCGTCTCTCAATTGCCAATCTGGGGGGAGCTGCGGTCAGTGCCACTGGCGCTCTGGGTCCGAAAGGCACGAGTTTATCGGTGCGGCTTGATGCGTCCCGCTTGCAGGAATTGGCCGAACTGACCAAGCGCATTGTACCGGGGCGGTTGAGTGAGGCTTTCGCCAGCCGCGCAGTGGCTTTGTCTCCCGCACGGTTTGATCTGAAGTTTGATGCACAGGGCGGAGCGCTGGGCCTCGCGCGCATCAGTCAACTGACGTTGGATGCAACGGCGCGCGGCACAAATATTAAAGCTACAACCAAGCCTGATCCCACCAATTCGCAAGCCTTCCTGTCTACCCTGTCGCTGGATGCGCCAGAGACGCCCATGTTGCTGCGGCAATTGGGCATAGAAACAATGGCCCTCTCCAATATGGGGCGCGGGCGGATCACGCTCAATCTGTCAGGCGGATTGGAGTCAAACCTCAAGGCGCAAATGGATGCGCAATTGGCTGGCAGCGCTTTTATGTTTGACGGCTCTTTGGCAGGTTTGACCGCAACGATCAATCCGCTTCTGGCGGGCAAAGTGATCCTGCGCTCGAGCAATCTCAATCCGCTCTTGCAATCACTCGCCTATATTGTGCCTGATCCGACCGCAAGTGCTGTGCCTGCTGATCTGAGTGCCAATCTCACTCTGACCTCTGGCGATTGGGCCTTAGAGAATGTGTTTGGCACTTTTGCTGGTGCGCCCCTTTCTGGTGAGTTGAAACAACTCCCTTCACAAGATCCCCTGCAGATCCGCCCCATGCTGACAGGGCGGCTCAATTTTGATCGCCTCAGCTTTACCAATCTCTCTGCCTTGGCACTGGGTGCGCCCCAATCTGTTAAGCCCGGCGCTCTGTGGTCGGATCAAAAATGGGCGCTGGGATTGGCTAATCCACCTCAAGCGCAGATTGATTTGACCATTGCACGGATTGATCTTCTCTCAGGTCTGCAAGCCGAAAAAGCAAAACTCAATCTGGGC
>CAIVAX010000220.1 GCA_903903935.1 uncultured Hyphomicrobiales bacterium
AACACCAAAATGCCAATCAGATCGACGGTGAAAGTTGAGGCACCAAACCGGCTCAATTGAAAAATGCCCTGCTGGGCAACAATGCCGCCGACCAAAAAATTGATCAGCGCAATAATAGGCAGACTATGAAAGCCAAAACTCTCGAGGTGGAACACAATCGAAGTCAGGCGCAATTGATCGGGGCGCACCAAAGTTCGCAAAAAAGAGACCGTGACCTCGCCCAGAAAGGCGACGCCCGCTAACACATCGCGCCCCGCCGAGACAACATTCGCCCCCACATCGACCAGCACCGAGATCAGCGGATTGAAATGCTGCGGGGAGGCCACATCAAACGAGCGATAATGAGCCGCTTGCAACAAAATCTCATGATTGGCTTGCCCGCATAAAATGGCGACCTCAAGCCCGGCCTCGCTCATATCCACGCGCGCCCGATCAATCAGCCAGGCACCTGCCGTATCCAAACGCGTGACCTGCGCAAGATCCAAAATAACTTTGCGCATCCCCGCACTGGCGGTGAACATTTCGACCACAAGACGCTCAATCAGAGCTGAATTTTGAACGGACCAATGCCCATTCAAAGCAAGGCGCACAGCCTTGGGCTGGCCCTCCACTTGGGGGATCACTAAAAAGGACGGCTCGTTTGCCATTGCACCTGCGCTACACTTGGCCGAATCGCATATCTGCGGCTCTGATCAGCTGCGCAGTCTAGCCGAGCCTGACAAGTGAAGGAAATCTGGTTGGAAATACGCAAAGCCCAGCGGGCTTGAACTCAGGCGGCGCCAGCTTCTCTGGCCCGGTTCAGCCACATCCAATGGCTCAAGGTCATGGCAGCGGGTTCATCATCCTGCCACCATGTGGCATCGATGATCTGGCCGGTCTTGGGATCAAATTCGATACATTCAGGCCCGCCATCGGTGCGGCACAATTGACCATTCTGGAAATAGAAGATGGCCTCAACCCGGCCTGTCTCAAGATTATAATTGATGGCCGCTGGCCCATCCTCGCGATGGGGAACACCATGGCGATACCATGTCTCCCACGCCACCTGCCCATCCTTGAATCGGCGCGTCACCGACGCCGGCCCATCTTCGCGATGCAGCTCGCCATTCAGGAGATAGGTTTCGGTGAAGACATGACCATCTTCAACTATGCGATATTCGAGCATGACCTGCGACCTGACCCAGCCCCTGTGCGCTGGTCTTCAGTCTCTCATTAGCATGACGGATGGGACCGCAGCTCAGGCTTTGCGAATTAAGGTTACTGTCTGTGAAGGTTCACTGGACCAAATCAAGTTTTGGGCCGCAACACTTCCCTTGCTATTCCATCACCGCCGCTTTGAGAATATTGACCATTATGGCCTGCGCGGGCTTTTTACCGCGATTGCGAATGATGTGCGGGCGATCCGAGCGATAGCGCAAAGTATCGCCCGTGCGGGCAATCTCAATGACGCCGGCCACTTCAACCTCTAGCTCGCCCTCCAAAACCGATAGGCTTTCCACCGAGCCGCGCTGATGGGGGTCAGAGGCCAGAACACCGCCGGCTTCGGCAGTGAAAATATACCATTGCAGCCATTCCACTGTCTTGATCCAGCCAATAATGGCAAGGCGGCATTTGCCATCATCCGAGACCAGAATGGGTGTATCACCCTTGGTTGAATTTTCTAAAAAAGGCTCATCCTCGGAGCCTTGCAACACACGCTCAATCGAAACATCGAGGGCTTGCGACAGACGCCAGATCGTCGCCAGCGTCGGATTGGTTTCATTGCGCTCAATCTGGCTGATGATGGATTTGGCAACGCCCGATTGCTCGGATAATTCCGAGAGGGAGAGATTATAGGACTTACGCAGCCGCTGAACGGTCTTGCCCAACTGGCCTGATAAGGCCATGGCGCCCGCCTCTAGGGCTTTGACCTTGTCCCGTCCCTCAACGCCCACTGATTTCTCCCATCGCCCAACATCCCGGATCGTTTTAGATAATAAACGATTTTGTTTGGAATACAGAACAAAAATGTCGCCAGCCAACCTTACCCCAAGATAAAAGGGGCAAATCAGTCCTGCTACCCCCAGCCATAAAGAGCTTCGTCTTGGTTCATGAAGGGTATATGAACCCTTATGTGCCCAATCCTTGTCCTATCCGCCCCATCGGCTCACCGCTCGAGCTCCTCACATGAGTGAGATGACCAGCCCGCCTGTCGATCCCAATGAGGATCCCAATAAGGATCCAAAGGACGCCGAGGCCCTCGCCTGTCCCCATTGCCTCAAGCCGCCTTCGGTCTGTGTCTGTGATGCGATCAAACCCATCGACAATCGGGTTGAGGTTTTGATCCTGCAACATCCGCAAGAGCAGGATCGCATTTTGGGCACAGCGCGCTTGCTGGCTCTGCAATTAACCCGCTGCACATTCAAAATTGGGCTGTCTTGGCCAAGTCTGAGCAAAGCACTGGGCGAAGAGGCGGACCCCAATCAATGGGCCGTGATGCATTTGGGCGCTGTGCATGGCGAAGATCTGCCCGATGAGGGAGATGTGTTCGTGCTCGATCGCAAAGGCCATCTATTGCAAGGTCAAGAGCGCGAATTGGCTGCCATTCGCGGCCTCATTGTTTTTGATGGCACATGGAGTCAGGCCAAGACTTTATGGTGGCGCAATGCTTGGGTGCTGAAAACCCGCCGCATTGTTCTCAATCCCAAACAGCCCTCTCTCTATGGCCGTCTGCGCAAAGAGCCAAGACGCGAGGGCCTATCCACATTGGAAGCCGTCGCGCTCGCCCTCAGCCGGATTGAACGCAACCCAGAGCTTGAAAAAGGTCTGCGCTCGACCTTTGCCCGTATGCTGCAACGCTATCGCGATGGCCTCAAGCAAGGGCTCGCTGAACTGATGGATGGGGTGAGCAAACCTAAAGCCTCAGCCAATAGGCCTAAAAGGCACTGGGGAAAGACCCGCCGTCAATCAGCAGATTCTGCCCCGTAATATAACCAGCGTGGGAACTGGCGAGAAAAGCGCACAGCTTGCCAAATTCCTCCGGCTGGCCAAAGCGCCGGGCTGGAATTGTGCGCCGCCGCTCTTCGGCAATGTGATCCATGGAAATCTGCCGATCCTTGGCGGCCTTATCCATAATCGAATGCAGGCGATCGGTGGCAAACGCACCGGGCAGAATATGATTGATCGTGACATTGGAGGCGGCCACTTGTCGCGCCGCACCAGCCAGAAAACCCGTCAAGCCTGCGCGTGCGCCTGAGGAGAGATCAAGCAGAGGCAGCGGCATTTTCACAGAGCCTGAAGTAATATTGATGATGCGGCCAAACTTGCGCTGCACCATGCCCTCAATGACAGCTTGAATGAGCAGAATGGGAGTCATCATATTGGCTTCCACTCCCGCCAAGAGCTCTTCATGCGAGAGCTGGCGAAAATCCTTAGGCGGCGGCCCGGCATTATTATTGACCAGAATATCTGGATCAGGACAGGCTTTGAGCAAAGCCGCGCGGCCCTCTTGCGTGCCCACATCTGCCAGAACGGCAATCACCTGACCTTTGGCTGTATGTTGGATCTCGCGCTGAGCGCTCTCCAATGTCTGCGCTTGGCGCCCATTGATGACAACATCACATCCCGCTTCCGCCAAAGCCATCGCGCAGGCGCGGCCCAAGCCGCGACTGGACGCACACACAATGGCCCGACGTCCGGCAATTCCAAGATCCATAATCATCAGTCCTTCATGAAAGACGCACGGCCTTAAGAGAAGAATTGCAGCTTTTCGTAAGGCTGCATCAACTCAAGGGGCTTGAGCGCCTGCAGGCGCAAAGGGGGCGGTGCAAAGGATGAAACGTCCTCTTTAAGAGGCTGGTGTTGTGCTGAGGCAAATGGAATTGGATCGGCGAACACATCATGCAACGCATGCGATCTTTTGCGCTCTGGATAAGCGCCGCTCTTCAGGAAAGTGATTTCATCTTCGATGAGATCACACACCTCCGCCTCAATGCCACGCTGGCGCAAGATCCAAACAAAATCCAACAGATATTCTTCAATCTCGGCGGCTTTAGCCTCGTCCTCTCTGGGCTTGGCTTGCAACAGCAGTGAGGTTTGCAACAAAGCCTCGCGTTGCTGACGCACATCCGCTTCAAGGCGTTCAATGGCAAGGCTCATGCGATCCGTTTCGCTTGCGCGTGTGCGCCGTGCATGTTCATGCAAAAACCAACGCCCGCGCGCTGTCTCCAGAACAGCCGCCTCGATGTCTTCATAATCTTGGTCTTCCAACCCCTTTGGGGGACGCAAGGTCGGCATGAGGGCTCCGCAAGCGAATCACTTGCGCCTAGTCTTGCCTCTGAATCGCAGAAAGCCAATGGGCTGCGCTAAAATGCCGGACGCGGCGGGCGCACTGGTCCCTCAATTGGCGCCAGCGATTTGATATAATCCGCCATAGCCTCGCGATCTTCTTTGCTCAGCTGCGCGCTATTGCGCACCACTTTGGCCATCGATCCGCCGACATAATCGCCTTCTGGCGTGCTGCCACTGGCCAGCACATCTTCAATATCGGCTATGGACCAGTCTTTCAGGCCCTTTTCATGCTGCGTGAGATTGGGCACCCAGCCCTTGCCCTCTGGATCAGGGCCACCGGCAAAGCGCTGTGCGGCAATGATCCCGCCCAAAGCATTGCGGGGCGAATGACATTCCGCGCAATGGCCCAGAGCCTCAACCAAATAGCGCCCTCTATTCCATTGCGCGCTGTGTGTGGGATCATCCTGCACAGGCGTGCGATTAAAGAACAGAAATTTCCAACCACCAATCAGCACCCGAATATTGAAGGGAAAGCTCAGACGATGCGAGACCGTCTTGCCTTCCACCGCAGGAAGCGTGCGCAAATAGGCCATCAGATCGGCAATATCCTCGATCTTGGCATGCGTATAAGCGGCATAAGGAAAGGCAGGATAATAATGCTCAGAGCGAGGTGAAACGCCCTCCAGCATCGCATTGGCAAGATCTCTGGCCTGCCACAGGCCAATGCCATCTTGCGGATGCGAGGAAATATTGGGCACAACAAATGTGCCAAAGGCGGAGGCGAGTTCCAATCCGCCGCCCAGCACAGTGCGATCTTCTTGCTCAGGCGTCGCATGGCAAGAGGCACAGCCCCCTGCATTGAAGATCCCTTCCCCGCGCTGCGCATTGCCTGGCGTTTTGAGCACCGTGAGCCGTTGATCAGAAAGAGCGCGCGGCGCGGTGATCAGCACAAAGGCCGCCAAGCCAATGGCTATTACCAGCACAAAGGCAGCGCTCCATTTGACCATGCGCATCAATGACTCCCAGCGCACGTGTGTGGATCTGAAGATGGCATGTCAGACAAGATCAGTTCTTCTGCCGATAGCCTTCGTGACAGCCACCGCAATTTTTGCCGAAGTCTGACATTTTGGCTTTGAACGAGGCTTGATCAGTGATGGCAATCTGTAAAGCGGCGGCATCTTCGCCCAATTTTTTCCAGCGCGCATCAAAATCTGCCTTCGTCTGCCAGACCTTGGGCAAAGCCGCTGTATCGCCTGTTTTTGAATTATCTGGAAACAGACCGGGCATTTTCGCGGATGCCTCTTGCGAAGCGCTTAGCAAGGCTTTGACCTTGGCCAGATCAAAAGGCGCCTCGCCTTTGGCGATCTTGCCCACATCGGCATTGGCCTGGCCAACGCCTTTCATGATCGCGCGGCGCTGGGCAATGGCATCCGTCTGCGCTTGAGCAAGAGAGAAGCCGGTCAATAAAAAGAGCAGAGTGAAAATCGGTCTGATCATGAAAGCCTCACAAAAGGAAAGGGCTGAATCGAACCCGCATGCCTAGCAAAAAGCAAAATCATGACTCAAACAAGACGGATGATCAAAAATAACCGCCCAAGAGGCTCAGAGAGCCTCAGCCCCGCTCAGTGGGCTCGCCAGCCGCCTGCCAAGCTAACATGCCACCACCAAAATGCGTGGTAATATCAGGCCGGCCCAGTGTCTGGGCCATTTCCAGCGCGGTGATCGAGCGCCGACCAGAGCGGCAATGAATAACAACCTTCTTGCCCGCCGCCTGCGGCAAAGCCGCAACGTCAAATGTCGAGAGCGGATTGAACACAGCGCCGGGGATCCGCGCTTCAACCCATTCATAATCCTCCCGGCAATCAACCAGCAGGATAGTGCCCTGAGCCAGACCCTGCTTCAGCTCGGCCATAGAAATATCTTCAACTATAGGCAGATTGCTCATGCGCTTCACTCATCTTGATAGGACATGACGGCTTTTAGCCTAAAAGCGAGCCGCTTGAAAGCCGGGGACCAAAAAGCCATTGGCAAGGTGGCCGGCCCTGATAAACTGCCGGCAGTCTCATCCAATCAGGGGAAAGACATGTTACCCCGCATCCATCTGCATCTCATCCGTTTGGGCTTTTTGCGCTTGGGCTCTTTGCGCTTGGGCTTTTTGGCAGCGATATTGGGTCTTCCCCTGTTTGGGCTGCCGAGTGTCAGTCTGGCCCAATCACAGCCGCGCGAGGGCTGGACCATTCTATTTGATGGCACATCGCTGGATCACTGGAATGCCATCGGCAATGCCAATTGGACCTTGCATGAGGGATTGGTCGAAGCCAGCCAAGGCAATGGCTATCTCGTCTCCAAACAGATCTATGCGGATTTTGAATTGCGCGCCGAAATCTTTGTCGATGAAACCGCTAACAGCGGCATTTTCTTTCGCGGAGAAGATCCGCTGAAAGTGGCCAATGCCAATGCCTATGAGGCCAATATTTTTGATCAGCGACCAGATCCCACCTATGGGACGGGAGCTTTGGTGGATGTCGCCAAAGTCGATCCCATGCCCAAAGCAGGCGGCAAATGGAATGTTCTGGAAATCAGCGCCAAGGGCCATGAATTTTCAATTCGTCTGAATGGCCAGACCACGGTCAACAAGGCGCAGGACACAGCCCATGCCAAGGGCGTCATCGCGCTGCAATATGGCAAGGGCCTCGTCAAATTCAGGCGCGTGGAAATCAAGCCGCTCTGAGTGCCATCATTCAATCAGAATGGCGCGAAAATCATTCACATTGGTCAGGCTTGGGCCGGTGATCAGCAAATCGCCCAGCGCTTCAAAAAACGAATAGGCATCATTGCGATCAAGAAAATCTTGCGCGTTGAGCCCAAGCGCCTGCGCGCGTGCAAGACTATCGGGCGCCATAAAACAGCCCGCATTATCCTGCGTGCCATCTATGCCATCCGTATCGCCCGCAAAGGCATGAATGGAGTTTTGATCGCGTAAGGCCAGCGCCAGCGCCAAAATGAATTCACTATTGCGTCCGCCGCGGCCCTTGCTCTTGATCGTGACACTTGTCTCGCCGCCCGAGAGAATCAGACAAGGCCGCGCTTGCGGCTCACCGCGCAGCGCAATTTGCTTGGCAAGGCCTGCATGCATGCGCGCCACTTCGCGCGCTTCGCCTTCAATAAAATCCCCTAGCACCAAAGGCACATAACCAGCCGCGCGCGCCTCTTGCGCTGCTGCCTGCAAAGAGCCATAGGCACTGGCGATCAAAATATTCTGACAATGCGCCAAACGCCCATCGCCGGGCTTGGGAGTCTCCGGCGCGCCGCTTGCAAGATAGGCCTGCACAGCAGCAGGAACCTCGATCTGATAGCGGCTCATTATGGCCCGCGCCTCTGCAAACGTGCTGGCATCTTCCACGGTGGGACCCGAGGCAATGACGGAGAGATCATCGCCGGGCACATCTGACAGGATCAGCGACACAACTTGCGCCGGGGCGCAGGCAAGACCCAGCCGCCCACCCTTGAGCGCCGAGAGATGTTTGCGCACACAATTCATCTCAGCAATGGTCGCCCCGCTTGTGAGCAAAGCTGCATTCACAGCCTGCTTATCCGCAAGCGTCAATCCCGGCGCGGGCAGGCTCAGCAAAGCCGAGCCGCCCCCTGTGATGAGACAAATCAGCAGATCTTGGGGCTGTAAATTCTCCACCAGCTTGAGAATGCGCTGGGCCGCGCCAAGGCCAGCGGCATCGGGCACAGGATGAGCTGCCTCGACAACTTCTATGCGCGAACAGGGCACACTATGGCTATAGCGCGTGACAACCAGCCCGCTCAGCTCGCCCGGCCAATGCATCTCCACAGCCCGAGCCATGCTCGCGGCAGCTTTGCCAGCGCCTATCACAATCGTGCGCCCGGCTCTTGGCGCGGGCAAATGGGCTGGCACAATTGTCATCGGATCGGCGGCAGCAATAGCCACACGGAAAAGGCGTTCCAGCAAAGCGCGGTGGTGTGTCGTCATGCGCATATCATAAGCGGCAGATTGACCCGCGCAAGATCTCCCGTTTGACCATCAGATTTAATAAGGCTAAGTGCAACCTCATCCACCCCACATGAACTTCATGCTCGCCTCAAGGGAAGAGAAAGACGCTTGAATGGGATATGATCGCGGGCCCCTTGAGAAAGGCAACCTTGGTTTAGACTTCGGTTTAGACATCGCCTCTGTCACTCCAGCGCGGCCAGAAATCAGACTTGCCAGAAATCAGACTTGCCAGAAATCAGACTTGCCAGAAATCAGACTTGCCAGAAATCAGACTTGCCAGAAATCAGACTTGCCAGAAA
>CAIVAX010000221.1 GCA_903903935.1 uncultured Hyphomicrobiales bacterium
AGAGGTTTCACCGCATGGCTGTGATCAATGTGGATGATGGCATCAAACTGCTCTGGCAGTTTCGAGAAGTAATAATGGCTCATCCGCTCGCTCTGCGGCAGATAGAGCACGCCTATGGCGCGTTGCAGGCGTGAGAGATTCAAATAAGGCGCGAGCTTCTGATTGTCCTGCAAGAGCAAAAGAAAGTCGCCGATGCCGGTTTGATGAAACATATGTTCATAGCTCTCCTTGATCGCGGGCAAAACAAGTTTGCGTTCCGCCTCGCCATCCCAAGCCGAGGCGGCGGTGACGCTGCCTTGATAGGTAGAAAACCCAATGAGAGCAGCATCGGAACCATGCGCTTCACGCACAAGACTGCCGATGCTCCACTCTCCCGTCTGCCCCATTTCTGTGGCGCGGGCATCACCAATGTGCGAATTATGCGCCCAGACGATGATTTTGGCTGGCGCATCACGCCAATTGCTCAAATGCTCCTGCACGGCATAGAGGGTTTCGACCATATGCTTATCGCGCAAATTCCAGGATGAGACCCGACTTTTGAAAAGTTCGCGGTAATAATGTTCGGCATCAAGCACAGTTTGCGCATTGCGATCGGCGCAGAAATAATCCTCGCCTGCGGCAAACCCATCGCGTTGCATATAGTGAGAGGATTTACGCCGCAGCTCAACAAGCATTTCGATGGCCTGTTTTTCACAGGCTGTTGATACCCCCATTATCGTAGCATAGCCATATTTTTGCGGATCGAGCGCCATGCGATGTCCATGGTCAAAACAGGCATAAAAATGCCGCGCCCTTTGCGCCGCTTCTGGATCATTTTCATCTAAATAAGCAATCACGGCCTGAATAGAATCATAGAGGCTATAAAGATCGAGACCATAAAAGCCGATCTTATCTTGTGGGCGAGCATGGGTTTTATTATGATCTTTGAGCCAATCGACAAAATCAACGATGATGTCGTTACGCCAAATCCAATTTGGAAAACGCAGAAATTCACGCAAGGCACTATTGGCACTTCTGATCTTTTCATCGCCCCGCACATAACGATTGACCCGATAGCAATCTGGCCAATCTCCCTCCACAGCAATAGCAGCAAAGCCGTGATCCTTGATCAGTCGCTTTGAAAGCTCGGCTCTGATGCGATAAAATTCTTCTGTGCCATGGGTAGATTCACCAATCAGCACAAAGCGGGCATCTTTCACCTTGTTGATCAGCGCATCATAATCCTGCGGCCGGCCTTTCAGGGGGATTGCAGACTCACTGAGTGTCGTAATCAAATCTCGTTGAGCGGCTTGATACATGAGAAACCCTCGTTGATTGAGTTCAGGCCGTGCTTTAGTCAATAAACTTTTAACGACATCATCGCTGATTTGCGCAAAATCTGAGTAGAATTGCCCTACACTATAAAATGGGGCTGGTACGATCAGGCAGATAACTTCATCCGTCAGCGCGCAGAGCATGTGATAAGCACTTTCAGATGCAATCGGCACAGCAATCACTATATGGGCTGGCATTTGCAGCCTAACAGCCTCGACAGCAGCCTTCATATTCGAGCCTGTGGCGCAGCCATCATTAACCAAAATAACTGTGAGGCCGCAGAGCTCGGGCGCCAGTTCACCCTGACGATAGGCTTTACTGCGCCGCGCGAGCTCTGCATGTTCCTCAGCTATCACTTTGGCAATAGCAGCTGCGGGTATTTTTAATTGCTTGATCAAATCTTCATTGATGACCTGCACATGACCATTGGCAATGGCACCCATTGCTAATTCTTCTTGGCCCGGCACGCCCAATTTGCGTACCATCATAATATCAAGAGGCAGCTGCAGCGCATGGGCGATTTCATAGGCCACAGGAACGCCGCCACGCGGCAAGGCCAGAACAATCGTATCTGGCTGATGCTTATAATGAGAAAGCGCCTGAGCCAGCTGCTTTCCTGCTTCTGTGCGATCATAAAAGAACATGACGCTCTAATTAGTCGAAATTTCTCAGAGTCACTTTGATATGAGTCAAAGATTTTTCGTCGTCATGTGATGTTATCACACATGGGATGTGATCTCAGCGATCGTTTAATGTTTCACTCTATCGCTCATCTCTAAGGGCTTTAGGGATTGCCGCATTTTATTCTTGAGCCTCTGAGTAATAACCACATTGGTGAAGTTCTCTTCTCACTTCTGAAGAGTTGAGTTTCTTGTAAGCGTATTCGAGGAACCTATGGACCAAGCTCTCGCCTTTATGATTGGCACAATTGCAGTCATTGCTGGACTGTCCCTCATCGTTCGCGCTCCAGATTGGTTGATGTGGATGAAACATTTGCGTCAGACGATGCCCACCTCAGCTCTCTGGCTTGGCTATTTTCATTTGATGTTGGGGGCATTCATTGTTGGATTTCATCCCAAATGGCAAGGATTACCCCTCATCATCACTTTGATTGGCGTGAAAGCGACGCTAGAGGGCATTCTCTATTTGATCTTTCCTAATGTGCTTGAAGCTCTGCTTGGTTGGTATGAAACTCTACCGCTTGTCTGGTTTCGCTGCGCCGGGCTTCTCACTCTTATCATAGGTCTGGTCGTGCTGATGGGGTGGAGAGGGCAGGAATGGCCAGACCGCGCCTCCAATAATTGCTTCTATCAGGAATGCGCGATTGCCTGACACGCGTGAGCGCATGAGATCAGACTGGGTAGAAATCCCCAGCAAAGTCCAGTTTTAACTATATGGCAAGCGGTCTATGCTGGCCCGGCTTTCATTGTGCAAAGCGGAGAGTAAACATGACTCATATTCACCTTAATTCTTCGCTCAGTGATGGAATGCCACACACTTGGGCGCCCAGCCCTAACCGCCCCGCGATGAGCGCGCTTGATAATCTTACTTTCTTTGCTGATTTTCATCATCAAGAAAAAACTGAATTGTTGTCGGTTGCAAATTTCAAACAGATGCAACGCAAGCAGCTGTTGTTTCGCACTGGCGATATGATGACGCATATCTTCTGGATTTGTACCGGTGCTGTTCAACTCTACCGCGAAACGCCTGATGGCCACGAGTTGACGGATAGTTTTTCTACCACTGGCGATGTCTTGTTTGATCCTGACGCGATCAGCCATAAGCGGAATCATGTGATGACCGCCAAGGCTCTACAAAATAGCACGCTCTTAGCTGTCCCGCTTGATTGGATGACCGATCATCTCAAGCATTGGGATCATCTGGCTGATCGATTCATTCATTTGCTCGCCTCGCGTGCCCAAGAAGCGCGTTTAGAGACTGAACATCAGGCCACAATGAATGCTGCACAAATCATCGCCTGCTTTTTGCAAAAGAAATGCGTCAAACATGGGTTTAATCCTAAGAGCTTTCTGTTGCCTTATACAAAAGGCCTGATCGCCTCACGCTTGGGCATGGAATTAGAAAGCTTTTCGCGCACTTTGCCCAAATTGCGGCAGATAGGAATTACCATCAAGGTCAAACAAGTCGCCTTTACTAATCTTGCCTCTGTGCAGGATTATTCCTGTGGTCATTGCTCGGCAGCGGGTGAATGCCCGACTCATGTGACCATGAAATTACTGATCAAAAATCGATACTAAGAGAGCTGACCTCAAAAATATCCATGCAAATGTTCGGCAAGTGACTTGGGCGATTCCTTCGTCAATTCTTTGGCGAGCTTTTGCTTGATCTTGTGGCGGATCTTTTCGCTCAAACAGCCGTCAATCTTTCCCAGCATTTTGGGCGGGGCGACGATGATCAGTTGATCGAAGGCCGCAAATCGCTCCGGATGGGCGAGGAAGTTGGCAATCTTATGGGCAAAGTGGTCCTTAATTTCCTCGCGCAGATCGACATGGGGCGAAGACATATGGCGCGCGGAGGAAAAGCTTTCAAACACCATGCCGGTTTGATTGCGACCCGCGTCATAGTCTGATTTTGACTCGGCGCTCAAGGGTGATTCCAAGAGAGGCTCTAGTTCATGTTCGCGCCGATCAATCATATGGCGATGCATGCCATTACCAGACAGGGGGATATGATGCGTCACAAATCTGGGCACGTAAATCTGCGCCTGCTTGGCATCGGCCACTAGAATCCACAGAGTGGGAGATCGGAGCACATCATTTTCCATCATTAACCTTCAATGCGAGAGCAGCAGGGGGATATCGGCATGTTTCAACATAAAGTCTGTCATACCGCCCAGAACCATTTCGCGAAACTGGCTATGTCCATAAGCGCCCATGATGAATAAATCTGCTTTGAGCTCTTTGGCTCGCGCGAGCAGAGAGTCTGGCACGGCATGCGCTCCCTCCGTCACACGGATAATATGAGCCTCTATGCCATGGGCCTGCACATAGCTGCGCAGATTGGCCTCTGCCTCTTGATCAATAGGCTCGCTCGATTTTTGTCCGCACAGCACATAAAATTTCTCAACCTTGTTCATCAAGGGCAAGGCATTATACAGGGCGCGCGCGGCTTGCAGACTTCCATCCCAAGCCAGAGCAATATTTTTATCCTGCCATTCCCAGTTTTTCTTTGCTGGCATGATAAGCACAGGTCGCCCCGTATCAAATAAAGCCGGCGTGAGGACATCATAGGCCGCTCCATTTCGACCACTCAGCACTATGAGATCGCAGAGGCGACCCTCATTAGCGATCAGATAATCATGCACACCCATAATCTGCTTGAATGTTGCAGAGGCATGATGCAATGGCGTCTCCGTCATCCCCACAGGCACATGATGATGCTCGGCTGCAGCAACAACCAGTTTTCGGGCCTTTTCCATCTGGCCTTGATTGTCTTTTTGAAGCTGCTCAATGAGATTATTATCGACCATCATGCCATCAGCATAAAGCCCGGCGTAAGAAGCAAGATCAGGTGTGAGATGGATAAAGCGAAGCTGGGCGCCATAGAGCTTGCCCAACTGAAATGTCACATTCATGGCGCTATGTTCGTGTGCAGCACCACCAAAAATACAGAGAATGGATTTGATTGCCATAACAACTCCCCTTGTGAGGTGTGTTTATGAGCAATCGATCTTTTTTGCTTTGATTTAGATCAAGAAAGACCTGACTCACCCCTCAGGGGTGAACCAGGTCTATTCTTATCTCACGCCTTCATTGCAGCTTTGTCTGACGATCCTGATCGCGAGAACGCAATCAGGATCAAAGTGAGTGCGACAGGCGGAAAGACAATCCAATTCAGATAATCCCAGCCCCAATTGGCCAGAATCTGACCTGACGAGAATGAGGCAATCGCCATAGTGCCAAAGATCAAAAAATCATTGAAGGACTGCACGCGAGAGCGCTCTTCTGGCCGATGCGTCTCCAGCACCATAGCCGAGCCGCCGACAAAACCAAAATTCCAGCCCAAACCTAACAACACAAGGCCAATCCAAAAATGCCAATTGGTGACACCCGATAGACCGACAAGGCCGGCAAGCGCAATCAGCATTAATCCTGTTGCAACAATCCGCGCCGCGCCAAACTTACGGATCAGATCACCGGTCCAAAAACTTGGCAGAAACATCGCCACAATGTGCCATTGAATGCCCCATGTGGCGTCTGACAAGGACAGGCCACAAAGTTTCATTGCCAAAGGTGCGGATGTCATCAACATATTCATCAACGCATAGGCCGTTGTCGCGCCAAAGACCGCGATGATGAAGCGTGGCTGACGAATAATCTCCACCAGAGGCCGCCCCCGATGCGCCACATCGATGTGCACATGGGGAATGCGAACCTGTGAGAGCAACGCCATGCACACGAGCGAGACCAGAGCCTGAACAAAGAAACTCGCCATAAACAAATAGGGCGCCCATAATTCCATCGTGATGTTGACGAGTTGCGGCCCCAAGATCGCAGCAAACACACCGCCCGCCATCACCCAAGACACTGCCTTGGGGCGAAAATCCGGACTTGCCTGATCGGCAGCGGCAAAGCGAAAGGTCTGCCCTACAGCCTGATAAAAGCCGCCAATGAAGGTCGCCAGACAGAATAGCGCGAATGAACCCAGATAAATCGCCAGCGCGGCCAAGAGACCAACAATGACGCCGCAAGCTGTGCCAGCCGTGAAAGCTGCATTGCGGCCCCATTTGCGGGCAATCATGCCCGCCGGCAAAGTACCCAAAGCCGTGCCCACCACATAGAAGGAGACAGGCAGCGTCGCCAGATCGAGCCGCGGGGCCAGAATCGAGCCAACAATTGCCCCCGTCGTCATGATCACAGCAGAATTGGCGCCCGCTAAGGCCTGAGCGCCAGACAGGAGCAAGACATTCTTGCGCGCCACCACATCATCATAAGGGGCTTCGTTGGCGCTGGTGGCGGTCATATGAGGAGAGTCCTAGCTCATGAGTGTGCCGGAACCCTAACCGCATCATCAGCGGGTGGCTAATGATTTTCACGCTACATGTTGAGGGTGAGCCAGCCGATAGCTCCAGCCTTGACGCCTGCAAGAGCATAATTGCCCTAATCTGCGAGAAGAGCTCCCCTTCCATCCCCAGAGGCAAGCTGCTAATTCTTGACTGTCTAAGTCTTGGCAATCAAGAATAGATCCCAAGCCGTTAAGTTAAGAGCTTGGACTCAATCCTAGGCGAGGAGATCAAAATGGCGAGCGCACGCGAGAATGAGCTTTTGACACGGGTTGGGCCTGGCACGCCCATGGGCGAGCTCATGCGACGCTATTGGACTCCCACAGCTAAATCCTCTGAGCTGGTGGCGGGCGGCTCGCCGGTGCGCATTATGTTGCTGGGCGAGCAATTGATTGCCTTTCGCGATGTCGAGGGCAAGGTTGGGGTGATGGATCATCGCTGTCCGCATCGCTGCGCATCCCTATTTTTCGGGCGTAATGAGAAAGGCGGCTTGCGCTGCGCTTATCATGGCTGGCAATTTGATGTCAGCGGCCAGTGCACAGATATGGCCAATGTACCCCCTCATCAGGATTTCAAACATCGCATCCAGGCCAAAGCCTATAAGGCGGCAGAACGCTGCGGCATGATCTGGACCTATATGGGGCCCGGTGAGCCGCCAGAACTGCCGCCCATTGAAGCGACAATGGTCAGCGCAGAACAGGTCAATCACAATATGATCCAGCGCCATTGCAATTGGCTGCAGGCTTTGGAAGGCGATATCGACACCTCGCATGTTGATTTTCTACATGGCGGCCTGCGCACAGCACAGGTCTATCAGGACGATGATCCGCGCCGCTTTGGCGCGATGCATCGCGCCCCTGAATATGAAGTCAAGGAAACAGATTGGGGTGCCATGTATGGTGCTTATCGTCCTGCAGAAGAGGGCGAGACTTATTGGCGCATTGGCCAATTCATGTTCCCCTTCTGGACGATCACGCCCTCAGGCCCGTTTGGCAAACATATCTATGCGCGAGCCTGGGTGCCGATGGATGATACTCATACAATGATCACCGGCTTTGTAAAAAAATCTGGCGTTGTCAATTCACCCGGTGGCCCGGCCATGGGGCTTGTGTTGGGCTTTGATGATCGGCTGCCTGATGATGCCAGCTGGTTTGGTCGCTATCGTCCGCGCACCAATCCAGACAATGATTATTTCATCGATCGCGACATGCAGAGAGATAAATCCTTTTCCGGTATCACCGGCATTACCCAGCAAGACCAGATGGCAACCGAAAGCATGGGGCCAATCACGGATCGCAACTTTGAACATCTGGCGCCCAGCGATCGCATGATCATGGTGGCGCGTCGCCGCCTGCTGGCGGCTGTCACGCATTTTAACGAGACCGGCGAAGCACCGCCCGCTGCCAATCCGCCCACGCCCTATGCGGGTGTGCGCGGTGGATTCTTCATTACGAAAAAAGGTCCCGGCTTGTCCGATGTTTATGCTGAACAATTAAACAAAACAAAAACTAGCAACGAATAAATCTAGGGAGAATAGAATGACGCTCAACCGCAAAATCCCGCTTTTACCGCTTTTAGCCGTTCTGCTGGCGAGCCCGGCAGCCTTTGCGCAAAAGGCCAAAGACACTGTGCGCATTGCTCAGGCGCAAACCATCGGCACGCTGGATGCCTATATGGATCCGCGCCCCGAAGTTTATTTTCTCTCGGATGCCGTCTTCGATACTTTGATTGTCTATGATGCCAAGAAGAAAGGCTTTTCGTCGCTGCTCGCCAAATCCTGGACACGCATTGATGCGCGCACCCTTGAATTTGATTTACGAGATGATGTTACATGGCATGATGGCAAGCCGTTTTCTGCCGATGATGTGATTTACACAATCAATTGGCTGAATGATCCGCAGACCAATGTGCGCTTCAAGAATTATTATTCTTGGATCGAAAAGGTCGAAAAGCTCAGCCCCTCTCGCCTTCGTCTGACCTCGGTCAAGCCCACACCCTTTGATCTGGCCATGCTGGCCTCTCCCAATGTCTTGCCGATCTTTCCAAAGCATATTCACGAAGCGATGAAAGATAAGCTTGAATTTGGCCGCGCCCCCATTGGCACAGGGCCCTATCGGGTCGTGTCGCTGGACATTAATAAAGGGGTCACTCTCACCAAGCGCGATGCCTATCCGCAAGGCAATGATGCCAAATATGCCGGCCAGATTCGTACCCTACAAGTTGTGCCGCTGCCTGATACAGGCACACGCGCGGCC
>CAIVAX010000222.1 GCA_903903935.1 uncultured Hyphomicrobiales bacterium
ATGACCGCAGACCTCACATCTGAAAAGAAAGAGCGCAATATTTGGCTATCGCTCAAGCGTGGCTTTGGACTGAAATGTCCCAATTGCGGTAAAGGCGCGATGTATGGGCGCTATCTCAAGGTCAATGCCAGTTGTGCGGCCTGTGGAGAGGAATTGCATCATCAAAGGGCAGATGATGCGCCGCCCTATCTGACCATTTTTGTGGTTGGCCACATTATCGGCGCCTCTATGCTAATGGTTGAAGAATATGATGACACTCTGCCGATCTGGATTCATTCGCTGGTCTGGCCGATTTTGACGGTGATTCTGTGTCTGTATTTTCTGCCCCGTCTGAAGGGCGCCCTCATTGCTTATCAATGGGCTTTGCGCATGCATGGATTTGATCATCAGCATTCTGACGAAACAGGGCCGGCCAGTGTCCCCAGCAAAGCCTGACTCTATTCAGCATGATTATGCCAGACTGCTGAGCGAGCGTGAGCCTCCTCAACGCCAAGCGCTGACGCTCAAACCCAAGCCAGCGGCAACTTTGATTTTGCTTGATCGCAGCTCTGCCGAGCCCAGCGTTTTAATGGGACGACGTAACGACAAGCTCAAATTCATACCGGGTAAATTTGTCTTCCCCGGCGGGCGCATTGAGCCGGGGGATCGGCGGATGAATGTGGCGGGCACTCTGCCTGATCCTGTCAGTGACAAGCTCAATGCACGGCGCGGCGTGCGCAACATAGATCTCGCCCGCCCCTTGGCTTTGGCCGCTATCCGCGAAACATTTGAAGAGACGGGCCTTGTGCTGGGGCGACGCGATCTGGGCCCGCCCGAGCAAAGCCCAGAGGGGGCCTGGAGCAAATTTTGTGCTTTGGGCGCTTATCCGGACCTTGAAGCCATGCATTTCATCGGCCGCGCCATCACCCCGCCGGGGCGCGCCAGACGCTTTGATACAAGCTTTCTGGCTATGGACACGGCCATGATTGTCGATCAAACGGCTGATGTGGTGGGCCCTGACTCCGAATTGGTCGA
Organism: uncultured Hyphomicrobiales bacterium; assembly: GCA_903903935.1. Lineage (GTDB taxonomy): Bacteria > Pseudomonadota > Alphaproteobacteria > Rhizobiales > Beijerinckiaceae > Terripilifer. Next base: position 1,015 of record CAIVAX010000222.1, read on the forward strand.
AGTTTTGCGTTTGCCGCTGTCCAAAGCGCTAGAGCTGGATTTGCCCATGATCACCTGGGTAATGCTCAAAGAACTGGATCACAGATTAAAGGCGGGAATGGCGCATGATCTGCCCGTGCCCTTTTATCGGGAAATCAGGCGCAAATGGGTGCGCGAGGAGATTTGAGGGAGCATGCGGCCCCACATAGTTTTCCCCCTTTTAGTCCCCAGACGCTTGACTTCCCCGCCTGCATTCGTAATGTGCGCCTCAATCAGGCGGGTGCTCCCGCCCTTTCTCTATTGTCTTTTGGACATCACACAGGATTAGACCCATGGCCAAGGCTGCCAGCATTAAAATCAAGCTCCTTTCGACTGCTGACACCGGCTATTTCTATGTTGGCAAGAAGAACGCCCGCACCAAGACGGAAAAGTTTGCCTTCAAAAAATATGATCCGATTGCCAAAAAGCATGTCGAATTCAAGGAAACCAAGATCAAGTAAAATTGGTCAAGTGTCTGTTTCCAAATAAAAAAGGCCGCCTTTGGGCGGCTTTTTTGTGCCCGCTTGACGTCATGGGCTGGCTTGGCGCTGGCTTGAGATGAGCATAGGTGGCCGATCAGACAAGATTGCGAGGAGGCCACTCCTCAATCCATCTGATCGGCCGACCCCACGGACCCAGGAGATGCGGCGGACCTGAGCACCCCGTAGGGTATTTGAAATGATCGACGGTGAGCCTCTAGAGGGGCCAGCGCGATGAGAAAATCCTACAGCCAAAGCCCCGGAAAGCAATCAAACTTTGCTCAAATTTTAGAGAACTCGCTGTTTACCTAAATGCTTTGGGTTAATTGCCCGCTGACACAGCCTGACTAGCCGCTGTAGCACTTCCTTTAGGCCGCTTCGGCCGTGACACGATTACGCCCGCCATTTTTGGAGCGATAGAGCGCCTTATCAGCCCGCTTGAAGAGACCATCTATCGCGCTCTCGCCCTGACTGGCGGATAGCCCAATGGACACAGTCACTGGAATAGTCCGCCCGCCCCCATCAATGGGGAATTGTTCTTTTTGTACGGCAAAGCGAACCCGTTCGGCGACTTTTTGAGCAATGTGCAAAGGCGTGTCGGGCATGGCCACAACAAATTCCTCACCGCCCAAACGGCACATGAGATCGGCATGGCGAATGACCCCCTTCACTCGTTGGGCAAAGGTGCGCAAGACTTCATCGCCCGCATCATGGCCATAAGTGTCATTGACGGATTTGAAATGATCAATGTCGAGAACCATGAAGGAAAGCTGACGATTGCGGCTGTTCGACTTTTCCAACATGACTGGCAAATGGGTTTCCAGATAGCGGCGATTATTGAGCCCGGTGAGTGCATCCACCACAGCCATTTCAATGGTGGCTTTAACATTATCGCGAAGGGCTTCGGCATAACGCTTGTGGCGCAATTGCGTTTTGACGCGCGCCAGCAATTCATTGCGATCGAGTGGACGGATGAGATAATCATTGACCCCCAAATCAAGGCCACGCAACACCCTGCCACGCTCTTCAGGATCAGCAATGGTTAGCAAAGGCAATTGCCGAGTTCTGTCATTCGACCTGATCTGACTGCAGAGGCGCAGCGCATCATAATCTTTAAGGCCAAGATTGATGATGAAGAGATCAAATTCATCTTCAGCCAAGCGCTGCAGGGCAATCTGCAGATCGCGCTGCAATTCCACCTTATGATGGCTTTGCAAAGCTGTAATCACACGTTCAGCTGAGGCGGCGCGATCATCAATCAAAAGGATTTTACCGCCCGTTGCCTTTTCCATTTTGTCGGTTTGGAGAGCATTGGCGATTCCCAGCAGCGCAGAGGTATTGGCTCTGGCGCGCAATTCATCGACCAAGACTTTGAGACGAGCGAGCGAGCGCACGCGCGCAATCAGCGCCACTTCATCAATGGGCTTGGTGAGAAAATCATCAGCACCTGCCTCAAGCCCTTTGACGCGATCAGCCGTTTGATCAAGCGCAGTGACCATCACAACAGGAATATGTGCCGTGGCGGGATTGGCTTTGAGATGTTTGCAAACCTCAAAGCCATTCATGCCGGGCATCATCACATCCAGCAGCACAATATCGACTTGGCCCTTGCCGCAAATAGCAATAGCCTCGGGGCCATTGGTGGCGGTGAGAACTTCAAAATATTCGGCCGTGAGCCTAGCTTCCAGCAATTTAATATTGGGCAAAATATCATCAACGACCAAAACACGTGCGGTCATGTGGTCAAATCCTATTTGTCTCCAAGATAAGTGCGAACCGTTTCTAAAAACTTCACGACAGAAATGGGTTTTGACAGATAGGCCTCGCAGCCGCCCTGCCGGATTTTTTCTTCATCGCCCTTCATGGCAAAGGCAGTGATGGCAATCACCGGAATATGGCGCAGCTCCTCATCATCCTTTAACCATTGGGTGACCTGAAGGCCGGACACTTCGGGCAATTGAATGTCCATGAGAATCAGATCGGGGCGATGCTCGCGCGTCAAAGCGACTGCTTCCACGCCATTGCGCGTTTGCACCGTCCGGTAGCCATGGGCTTCCAGAAGATCATTGAAGAGCTTCATATTCAGCTCATTGTCTTCTACGATCAGTACGGTTTTCGCCATCTGGGGTCCAATTGCCTATGGAATTTGGATCTCGCCCGACCAAAGTCAGGCTCCATCAGATCCTTGAAGAGTGATAGCCGATGTTCATTGATGAAATGACAAGATCCCAGTTAACCGGAGATAGAGTTGAAAAGAAATCAAAATTTTTCTTCCCCGACAGGCTCTTCCCGCTCTGGCGCCTCTCGTTCTGGCGCCTCTCCTGCCGCGCGCGAGCGGGCGGAGGGGCTGGCGATTGAAGCGCTGGGTTTTCTGGCTGGTGATCCTGAGCGCCTGAGTCGCTTTCTGGATGTGAGTGGCCTGACGCCTCAGACCCTGCGAGAGGCTGCGACTCAGCCCAGCTTTCTGGGTGCTGTGCTTGATTATATGGCCGCAGATGAAAGCCTGCTAGTGACCTTTGCGGCCAATGGCGGCCATGATCCGGCTGATATTATGCAGGCCCATGCTATCTTATCCCCGCACGATGAGGAGGGATCGCATCAGTGAGCTTTGCCGCAACAGCGCTCTGCCGTGATTGTCTAGCCCTCACTGAGGGACAGACAGAGCGCGCTGTGCGCCGTTGCTTGTCTTGTGGCTCGCCGCGCCTTGTGCAGCATGCCGAATGGCAAAGTCTGAGCATTGCCCATATTGATTGTGACGCTTTTTATGCGGCGGTTGAAAAGCGCGATAATCCCAGCCTGATCGATCAACCTGTCATCATCGGCGGAGGACACAGAGGGGTTGTCTCGACCTGTTGCTATATTGCCCGCACTTATGGTGTGCGCTCGGCCATGCCCATGTTCAAGGCGCGCGCCCTGTGTCCAGATGCGGTGATCATCAAACCCAATATGAGCAAATATGCCGCCATTGGCCGGCAGATCCGCGCCATGATGCTCAACCTCTCACCTCTGGTTGAGCCTCTATCGATTGATGAGGCTTTTATTGATCTGTCAGGAACTGAGCGTTTGCATGGCAGCGTGGCAGGCCAGACCTTGGCGATTTTTGCCCGCCGTGTTGAAGCCGAGATTGGCATTACGGTCTCAATTGGTCTGAGCTATTGTAAATTTCTGGCCAAAATGGCCTCTGATCTGGATAAGCCGCGCGGCTTTGCGGTGATTGGACAGGCCGAGGCCAAAGACTTTCTCGCCCGTCAGCCCATTGGAATGATCTGGGGTGTTGGCAAAGTTGGCCAAGCGCGTCTTGAACAGCTGGGCTTTCATTTGATTGGCGATCTGCAAAATATCTCTGCTGAAGACGCCTTGCGCCGCATTGGCCCAGAGGGGCAAAGGCTCTGGCGTTTGGCGCAGGGGCGTGATGAGCGCGCAGTCAGCCCGCAGCGGGGCGCAAAAAGCATTTCAGCTGAGACAACTTTTGACGAAGACATTGGCGATCTCGCGCGCCTAGAGCAAAGCCTGTTCCTGTTGAGCGAGAAAGTCTCCGCCAGGCTCAAGGGCCAAAGTTTGGCAGGCAAAAGCGTCACATTGAAGCTGAAGACGGCGGATTTTAAATTGCGCACGAGAGCGCGAGCACTGAGCGCGCCCACGCAATTGGCGATGCGGATTTTTGAAGCCGGTCGCGATTTGTTAAGTAAAGAAGTCGACGGCACAGCCTTTCGTCTGATTGGGATTGGCCTGAGTGATTTTGCGGCGGCTGATCTGGCTGATCGCGGCGATCTGGTCGATGTTGAAGTTACAAAACTCAAAGCGC
>CAIVAX010000223.1 GCA_903903935.1 uncultured Hyphomicrobiales bacterium
CTGGATGACACCTCTTGCCTCAGAGGGATGAGGCCAGATGAAAGATGCGACAGGCGAGAGCTATAGACCTGATTTCGGTCTCTCATGGCATAATTTCAAGCCAATCTCACCGACAAAGCAACCCATGTGCGAAATTGCTTGCTTTTTATCCCTGTCGGCATGCTAGAAGGCGCCTCCGCCGGCCTTTCTCATCCCTGCCGGCTCGGGAGTTTAAATGCCTGAAGTCATTTTCACTGGCCCCGCTGGCCGCATTGAAGGCCGGTTTCATCCCTCCAAGCAACGCGGCGCGCCCATTGCCGTGATTCTGCATCCCCATCCGCAGTTTGGCGGGACGATGAACAATCAGATTGTTTATAATCTTTATTACACCTTTGCCGAGCGCGGCTTTTCTGTTCTGCGCTTCAACTTCCGTGGCATTGGCCGCAGTCAGGGCTCGTTCGACCATGGTCAGGGCGAATTGTCCGATGCCGCTTCTGCCCTTGATTGGGTGCAATCCTTTAACCCCGAAGCGCGCGCCTGCTGGATTGCAGGTGTCTCTTTCGGCTCTTGGATTGGCATGCAATTGCTGATGCGCCGGCCTGAAATTGAAGGCTTCATTTCCATTGCGCCACCGGCCAATCGCTTTGATTTCTCCTTCCTTGCCCCCTGCCCCTCATCGGGCCTGTTCATTCATGGGGATCAGGATCGTGTGGCGCCGATCAAGGAAGTGATGGGGCTCATCGAAAAGCTCAAGACGCAAAAGGGCATTTTGATCGAACATGCGACCATTCCCGGAGCCAATCATTTCTTCGAGAATTGCATTGATCCTTTGATTGCTGAAGTGGGCGCTTATCTTGACCGCCGCCTCAACAATCCCCCAACCAAGGCCTTGCCTTCGCGCAGCTCTGGTAGCCGAGCCTGATCATCACGAGAGCCTGATCATCTCGAGAGCCTGATTATTTGGGCTCTGCCAAACGCCCGCCCGTCAATGGGGCAGGCACGCCCGTTGTCGTTGGAAAACTCAAGGGCAAGGACAGATGCGATCTAACGGCCAGATAAGCAAAAGCCTGCGCCTCTAGTGCATCTGAAGACCAGCCATAATCCTCCGCCACGGCCACAGGACAGGGCAGCGCCAATCGCAAAGCCTGCAAGAGAGTAGGATTGCGCGCCCCGCCGCCGCAAACAATGATTTCATTGGGGGACTCGGGCAAAAAGGGCCAGAGCGCGGCCACAGAGGCTGCCGTAAAAGCGGTGAGCGTTGCGGCGGCATCCTCATTCGACAAAGCGGCGACAGGCGCGCGGCTAAAGGCATTGCGATCAAGTGATTTGGGGGGGCTTTGCCTGAAATAATCATGCGCCATGAGCTGCGCCAAAGCGCGTGCATGGACCTGACCTTGAGCCGCCATCGCGCCATCTTTGTCATAGGGCAGACCGAGACGCTCCAACATCAGATCATCAATCAGCGCATTGCCCGGCCCCGTATCGCAGGACAAGGGCGGTCCGTTGTCAGAGAGAAAAGTGAGATTGCCCACGCCGCCCAGATTGAGCACAGCCATAGGCCCCGATAATCCCGCCGCTTTGACCAAGGCTTGATGATAAATGGGCACGAGCGGTGCGCCCTGCCCGCCAGCTGCCACATCAGCGGCGCGAAAATCATAAATGACCTTGAGCCCCAGAGCTTGCGCTAAGGCCTGACCATCGCCAATCTGAAGGGTCACATGCAAATCGGGGCGATGCAAAACGGTCTGGCCATGAAAGCCGATTAGTTCAATCGTGCTGCGATCAAGTTTGTGCTTGGCCAAAATGCGCTCAACGGCTTGGTGATGGCGCTGCGTGATCATCTGCTCGGCTTGCGCCAAAAACTCGGGGCGGTCATCGCGGTTCTGCAGATCCTTGGCCATGGCGAGCGCTTGGCGCAAAAGCGCGCGATCATCGTCTGAATAAGGCAGAAAAGAGCTGGGGCCCTGAACGATTTGATCCTGACCATCGGTGTCGATCAGCGCGCAATCGACCCCATCCATGGACGTGCCCGACATCAGACCGATTGCACGAAACATAACAGAGCCCTCTGGCAGATCTGGCGCGAGACAGGATTAAGCGTGCGAGCGTCCCGTATGCAGAATCGCAATCGATTCGACGATGTCCTTGGACAGGCCGGTGCGCTCGCAAATCACTTCAGGACTTTCGCCTGCCTTGGAGAGATTGATCGCCATTTCGACCATTTCCGAGGCTTCGCGCAAAGCACCCGAGCGTTGCTGGAGGGACATCATTTTCAAATCAGAGCGCAGTTGAGACAGCGCTAGTTCTGTCTGGGCCAGACGCTCTTCGGCAAGCTTGGAGGAAAAATTGCTATGCCTTGCCGAATCGGCGTTCATTTCGACGATTTTCGCAAGCAAGGCCTGCAATCGGGCCTCAAAAGAGCGCAGGCGCACAGAATAATAAAGGCCCATAGCCAAAAACAAGGCCGCAAGGATCACCACGATGATGGGGATATCCGACGAAAACATCAGATCAATTTTTTCCTTGCGCCGTTCGCCATGCCTCAATGGCTAACCCATAAGCCCGCAAACGTGAAGCAATTTCATCAGAAAGGCTGGCGCTCACGCCATCCATATCCCGGATGAGGGCCTTTTCGGCCTCGCTCAATCCATTGGGCGATTGAGACGCCGCGCCCAGCCAATCGGCGATCTGGCGGGTTAAAGTCTCGATCAAAACGACATCAGACCCAGCAACAGCCTGTTGCAGGTCTAGTAAAAGAGATTGCAAATGTTTGAGATCGTCGGCCAAGCCGCCCGTCCTTAGCGTCGGGTGCCTGGCAGACTCTCAATCATACGGTCGGCGAGCTTTTCATAGTCGACCGGGTAGGAATTATTGCGGATCGCATTGCGAATGCTTTCGATCTTAGCCCGATCAATCGGGGGCTGAGCCGAAGGCGTTGCGCCAGCGCTGATTTCGACAATATCCGGGCTGACCTGAGCAGCAGATGCGCTCTGGACAGAGGAGGATGACGAAGCCGAAGACGACGAACTGGTCGAGGCCGGAGCTTTGCGACTGCCCACATCGATGGTGGGCTTCTGGTTTACTAGACGATCAATCATAACATTGAGCCTTTCGTACCTGTAAGAACGGTCCGAAGCCTATTGAGTTTAGCCTCGGCCGAAAATTTACTCGATTCACATCTGTTGGATGGTCACGGTCTTTCCGGCTTCGAGACGTCCTTTAAGAACGGCTCCTGTGCCGATATTTGTAACCGAGATCAGTTCGCCTTCAAAGCCATCCTGTTCGGCCCGGCCCTTGACGGCAATATCAAAACCATTTCCCTTTACTATCAATGATATAGACTCACCCTTCACGACTGTGGGTGGGCGCGAGACATTGCGCGTGGTCAGCACAATGCCGGGGCTCGCCGTGCCCGTGAGGCGAAAGCCAATGGCTTCCTGAACGGATTTCAGAGCCTGAGCGGAGGGCTGGGAGGTGACAATCCGCTCCTCCAAAACGCTTTCCGTCAGAAAGGTCCCATTGCGCAGATCGACCTTGGGAACGACAACCTTCCAGCTGCTTTCCTTCTTTATGCTCGCTTCGGTTGCATTTGGTCGGGCCGTCGGGGTGGTGGGATTGGAGGAGAGGTAATCGATCCGCAGCGTATAGTCCCAGCGAATGGGCCCCTCGCATTTGATCTGGAATGTGGTGGCTGAAACTCCGCGCGGGGTGACGAGGGGGTTTTCACAGGGCTCCAACATCAGACGGGAATCAATGGGTCCAATCGACTCCTCTTCGGGAATCTCTTTGCCATTGGCCCTTAGCCAATTGGCCATGACGCGGCGCAGATCATCTGCCCCCCATTTGGCCCCTGCCGCCTCAACCCGAGCTTGAGTCAGAGCCAAGGGAAGAGCAAGACAAGAGATCAGCAAGACACGTAGGGTTTTCATAAGCATCGCTCCTAACGCATCAACAGGGCTGTTGTGCCCGCAACAATTTTAGGATTGGGCTTTAAGGTCCGCGCCATCGCCTGTCTTGGATTGACAGTCTCGACCTGAACAATCTGCCATTGGTTCTTGGCGGCATTAGAGGTGAGCAGAAAATAATCGCCCTCATTGACGCCATTTTCAGCCCCCACTGAGAGCATAATACCCGAAGGGCCAGCTTCCATTACGGCGGCGCGCAAAGGTTGGCAGGCCAATTTTTGTTCGAGTTCCGCTCTGGCTTGTTCAAACAGGGGATGCAGATCAATACGCGGCTGCTGCTGCCAAGCCTCAGCAATTCCGTAGATTGTGCGACGATCGGCCTGTGTCAGACTTTTGCGGATCAGACCAATCTGCGAGCCGGTGAAATTATCATAGAGCTTGAGCGACAAGGTCGCTTGAATGTCGGTGGCGCTGGTCAACAGACCATCATTGCGGATGCGTTCAACCAGTATATCGCCAGAGAGAGAATAGCCCGACAGAGAGGGCACAGAATTGGTGAATTGCGCCATATAATCATAGGTGGAGTTGTTATTGCGCTCTGCGCCAGAAATGGCAGGCAAATGGCTTTGATCGGCGACACGAAAGGAGTCACCCTCGCCTAAATAATCTATGCCGTGACGAAGGCCTGCGACAACTGCATTGTAATTATATCCCGTAATGCCTTTGGCAACTTGAATGCGAACTTTGCGCATATCCAAGTCGACACGACTGGCAGAGCATTCGGTGTCATCACTATCGCCAATGCCATCAATCTTGACAAAATAAGCGCCATTTTCTCGGCCTTCCGCGACAATCTGATGTTGCCGGATATGGCCATCAACAAGGATGGAATGCTCATCCTTATAAACACCATTATTGAGTTGGCTCGCGCCTTTGATCTTCGTGCCCAATTGCGCTGCAGCTTCATAGAGCGCGTCTGCCAGGGCTGACTTGCGCGCCTGTGTCACATCATTGCCTGTGATCACTGCGCGTCCCTCACCCGAGACATAGCGTAGTCCGGCCCATGCCTCATCGGTGGGAAGGGCAATCACCAAAGCCAGAATGGGAGCGAAATATTTTTGCATGATCTTACCTGAAGGTTTTTTGTGGCATGCTGCGCAAGGCTTGCACCTCATCGGCATCAACTTCGAGCGTGACTTCATAAGAATCCTGCGCGACGGGGATAATGCTCACCAC
>CAIVAX010000224.1 GCA_903903935.1 uncultured Hyphomicrobiales bacterium
AATTGCCAAGGATCCCTCCCGATTTGGAAAGGGAGCTATTGAGGGCGTAGCAGCTCCCGAGGCTGCCAATAATGCCTCGGCCTTTACGCATTATATTCCAATGCTGACTTTGGGTATTCCTGCGGGCGCTGTCTTCTCCATGCTCATGGGGGCTTTGATGATGCATGGCATTCATCCTGGCCCAGACATTATGGAAAAACATCCCGATCTCTTTTGGGGTCTGATTGCGAGCATGTGGCTAGGCAATCTTATGTTGCTTGTTCTCAATCTTCCATTGATTGGTATTTGGATCAAACTGCTCGAAACACCCTATCGGTTCATCTATCCGTCAATCCTGCTGCTGACCTGCATTGGTTGTTATGCTGTCCATTTCCGCACCTTTGATATTCAGGTCGCAGCATTTGTTTTATTGGGCGGATATTTTCTTGAAAAACTCGATTGTGCTCCTGGTCCTGTCATCATCGCCATGATTCTTGGACCCATACTCGAGGAAAATATGCGCAGGGCTCTGCTGATCTCGGGAGGCGATGCAACAGTCTTTTTGAGACGACCCATTAGTGCGACATTTCTGCTGCTCGCCTTGTTTCTGATCATCACTTATGTCGTGCCGGCATTCCGGGCTAAACCACACAATGCACGCGCTGTGATGGATCAGGGATCTTGATGTACAAGTCTTTGAGATTTGATACACCATTCTAGACAAGTGAGTTTGGAGGTTATGATGTTCTTATTGCCCGAAGGCCTGTGCCCCGGTTCTTACACGCCCTTTACAGCGAATAATAAGCTTGATGAGAAGGCGCTCGCAACGCATCTTGAAAATGTCGTGCCGGGCTCGGGCGGTTTGCATGGGCCTGCGGGACACAGTGAGTTTGCCAGCCTCACCTTTGAAGAATGGAAGGCCTGGACCAATGTTCTGGTTGATGTGGCGCATCGCTCCAAAATCAAAGCTTGGTCTTTCCTGGGGACGGAGAGTTTCGAGAAGACGATTGATTATGCGCATCATGCCAAAAAGGCAGGTGCAGATGGCTTTTGGTTGATCGCGCCTTATTTCAATCTCTATTCGCAAGAGGCGGCCTATCATTATTACAAGGACTTTGCCGCTGAGTTTTCCGATACGCCGATTGTCTTTTATCCATCGCATCAAACAGGCAATCATTTCACACCGGCGACAATCGCGAAGATCGCCGAGCTTCCCAATATTGTTGGCATGAAACTCAATGGCGATGCCACTTATGATGAAGTGAGTAAGATTATTTTGCTCACCAAAGACATTCCCAATTTCCGGTGGGTGACGGGCGGGTTGAATGTTCTTTATCCCTTGATGAAGGGCGTTGATGTCAAATCAAGCTGCAGTCCTATGTCGAATTTCGCGCATGAATGGAGCTTGAATATGTGGCACGCCTATCTTGCGCAAGATTGGCCTCAGGTTGAAAAATGGCAGAAGAAGATTGCGCGCATTGCTGCTGTACTCAATGTCACTGGGGATCGTCATGTCGGCGCGCGGGCAGGGCATAAAGCGGCTTTGGCTCTGTTGGGCCGTCCTGTTGGTTTGCCCCGGCGCCCTGCCATTCCAGCCAGTGAAGAGCATATTGCGCGCATCAAAAAGGTCTTTCTCGAAGAAGGCTTGATCTAAGCCGATTGC
>CAIVAX010000225.1 GCA_903903935.1 uncultured Hyphomicrobiales bacterium
CCTTACCATCGGAGACAGCTTGCGCCGAGTCTGAGACGCCATCGGTGACGAGCATCACAACTTTTTTTCTTAAGGGAGTGTTATATTCTTGTATCTTACTTTTAAGCGAACTCAACGCACCTTGAAAATAAGTTCCGTTGTTATATTGAGGTATGGACAGATTCTGAACGCTTGAGAGCACTTTGTCATAATCGGTCGTTAACTCGACCACCTCATTATATCCACTTGCAAAGGTATAAAGCCCGACACGCAAGATATCTTTGGAGTCAAAAGCTGTCGACTTCAATTGTGTCAATAAGCTTGTTAACGCATCCTTCACAACATCAATTCGCAATTTATAACCCTTGCGCTGTGCCACAGCAATTGTATCGCCTGCGCCAGCAAAATGGCAGGCGAAATCGCAATTGTCCATTTGAGGATCGGCATTCATCTTATTCTGGGTAGCCAGATCTGCACCCGTTGCCATGGATTGCGAAATATCGACTAACAACCAAAGATCGACAAGCTCAACTGTCTGGCTGCCCGCATAGGCTGTGGCTGTGCCATACAAGGACATATTACCCAATACGCTGGACAAAAGCGCGGAAGGCAGGCTGGCCCTGTAAAAAAATTCGCCCTTCATCCCATCGGGGTTCACTTTCGTCGTCAAAGATGTTTCTGTTATATAAACACCCGGCGGGACCATGCCCATAAAGGTATTTGTAGCAGCTGCTTTAGAGGCATTTTGCTGTTCCGATGCACTCAAGGCTCGTTTGTAGACACCGGGCGAAACAGATGCCAATGCAGCTGCATCTGCAGCATCTTGCAGGGTCGTCTGTACTTTATTGCCTTGAGTATAATTGACGGCCAAGCCAATAGCATAAAGCATGGGAACAGAGACAATCACAAAAATGATGGCAACAACACCATTTTCCTGCACCATGAAGCGATGAAGAAGAGATCGCGGCGTTGACCAAGAATATCTTTGGCTGATTGATCCTGCAAGGACTTATTAATAAACATCCCTGCCACCTTATCACTCATCTTGGACAACAACTCACGCATAGCTGACCCGCTAACACTTAAGAGAGATAGAGAACTCGGGTCATTGAAGCAGAAAATTGTATCTTAAATCATAATAGTCCTGGTGTGAGCGCGCCTTAGGTCTTTAGGTCTTGTTTGCCATAAGACCAGAGACATCCCATCGGCAAAAAACGAATGAAACACCAAGGATCAAAGTTTTTTAAACTTAATTTATTTTAAGATTATGCTGGAAAATAATCGGCCAACCAATCGCTGACAATTCGCCGCACACGGGCATTGTTCTCGGCAAATAGAAAATGATCTGCATCAGCGAAGACATGCAATTCACTTGGCTGACCGGCCTTGGCAAACATATCGATCGATTGCTGTGTGGGCGTGACGGAATCTTGCGCTGCATGCAGAAGCAGGCAGGGGCGCAGCGCAATCGCGCCAATCACATCTTCGGCCCGAAAGTCAAACATGCTTTGCGCCGTCTCGGCGGTAAACATTTGTATAGAGCCTGGCATGATGCGCTCGCGCAAATGGGCGGGGATGGGCACAATCTCATAGCGCGGCACCATCAAGGATTGACCGGTTGAAGCGCGATGACGGCGGCCCTGCTCCAAGAGAGCGAGAAATTTGTCATAGGCCCCCACCTGTGCATGTTGAAGACGAAATTTATTTTCGCCATTGCCCCAGCCTGAAGAAGAGATCACAGCGCCAATGCGCTGATCAACGCCGCCGGCATAAACAGCTACAGCGCCACCAAAGCTCGAGCCCACAATTCCAATGCGCTTGGGATCGACATGAGATTGGCTGGCTTGCGGCTCGCTCGCAAGAAAGGTCAAAGCATTTTTCACATCGGCCACTTGCTCAAGGCAGATCAAATGGCCTGGCTCCCCCTCGCTCATTCCGCAGCCGCGCATATCAAAGCGCAAGGTGACATAGCCTAAAGCCTCCAGCATTGCGCAGGGCGTGAGCACGCTGGGCGTATCTTTATGTCCACCAAAGCCATGCAGAACCAGAAAGGCCGCGCGGCGATCTTCTGGCGTAAGTCCGTCCGGCAAGCGGATCACACCGCTGAGGCGATAGCCATCGGAGTTGAAGCTGACATTATGTTCGCTCATCTGTGTCTCTCTGTTTGGCTTAAGGTCTCAATGCGTCTGCGGCAGAGGCAGGCCAACCGCTTGGGCGGCCTGTGTCAGATCGGCCCAGGCCGAAGGGCTCAAACTCAATCCCTCCGTGCTGTGGCGCGCGCGCTCGATCTGACTGCGCTCGCCGGGCAGACGGATCGGCTCAGCCCCGTCAATGGGAGGAAGCGCTGTGATGATTTTTACAAAGTCTTGCACATCGCGGGCAAATTCGTCCAAGGGACGGAATGCCGCCACATCCATCAAAATCACATTGGCGTTTTGTGTATGTTGGCGCAGATGTTCAGGCCCCAAGATGCGATTCAAAATCGGTGCGCCTGCCAAAAGGCTGGCCAGACATTCAAACATGAAAGAAAGACCAGAGCCTTTGGGTCCGGCAATGGGCAGCGGCGTGATGGCGCGTGTGGGGTCTTGCGTGGGATGCCCTTCATCATCGAGCGCCCAGCCTGCGAGGATCTGCAAGCCAGCCAGTTTCGCCTGGCGCAAGCGGCCCCAAGCTGCAACAGAGGTGGCCATATCCAGAACGATCGGCCCTTGCGGCCCGCCGGGCACGCCAATCGTCAAAGGCCCCGTAGCAAGGCTGGCAATGCGGGCGCCATGATAGGCCATATTGGGCACACCGCCGATCATGATGAGCGAAGCAAGACCGCGCTGCGCGGCCCAATGCGCATAATAGCCAACGGCGCCTGTATGTGTGGTGTTGCTCACCAGAGCAAGGCCAATGCCCTGTGTGCGCACTAAAGGGTCCAATGCCTCAAGAGCGGCCATCATGGTTACGGGACCGGCGGCTTTGTGCCCATCCACTTTTAAGCATGAACCCAAAACAGGGGTAATCTGTGGGCTCGCCTTGGGGTCCATATCACCCCGATCAATAAAGCCTAAATAGCCGGGCAAACGGGTGACGCCATGCGAGGCAATGGAGCTGAGTTCCGCATAGAGGATCAGATCAGCAATCTGATCAGCAGCCTTGGCCGCCATGCCGCGGGCTTTGAACAGCTGGCCAACAAAGTCATGCAAAGCTGCAACGCTGATGATCCGGCGCGCTTGCGTCATAATTCCCCCTGCCCCTTGGCCTGACTTGAGTTAGGCGCTTTGAGCATTTCTGAGCATGGAATAATCAGCTTGGCAATCGCTCCCCCTCGCAAAGCTGTGGCGAGATCACACTTGACTTGCTGGCCGGATGCACCCATCCAGCTTGGTCAATAGGAAATAAGTGGGACGAGCGCTGTGAGCCTTCGCGGCCTGAAATACCGGCTTGAATATGGGCTATTCCGCCTTTTGGCCGGAGTGGCGGAACGCTTGCCGCTTGAAACAGCCTCGCAGCTGAGCGGCTGGCTGTGGCGACACATTGCCCCCGTTCTGGCCCGCCATCAACGCGCAGTGACTCATTTACGCCGTGCCTTTCCAGACAAGTCCGAACAAGACATCGAGCGCATTGTGCGCGACATGTGGGAGAATTTGGGCCGCGTCTTTGCCGAGGGTTTTCATCTGCAGGAGATTGTTCACTCAGGCCGCATTGTCTTTGACAATCTTGATGAGCTCAAAGCGCTTGGGTTGGACAAGACCAGCCTGATCGCCTGCGCCGCCCATCTCGCCAATTGGGAGATAGGCGTGCAAATCGTGCATCAATTAGGCGGTCAACCGATGGGTATCTATCGGCGGCTCAAAAATCCTTTTGTCGATGAATATATCCATCGCATGCGCGCGCCCTTTTATCCCGGCGAGCTGCTCCACAGCGATTCCTCAACAGGATTGAAGGCGGCGCGGCATCTCAAATCTGGTGGCAGTCTCGCCCTGCTGGCTGATCTGCGGGACCGACATGGACTGCTGATCCATTTCTTTGATCAGCCGGCCTATGCCTCGACCTTTCCGGCCCTGTTGGGCCGCAAACTTGGGCGCCAAATTCTGGCGGTGCACGTGATCCGCGAGGCGGGCGTGCGGTTTCGCATCACAGGGCATGTGATCGCAATTCCGCATACAGCCAATGTTGAGGCGGATATGCAGCAAGCAACCATTGCGCTGCAGGCCAAATTAGAAGAGTTCATCAGACAGACGCCTGAGCAATGGATGTGGGCCCATCGGCGGTGGGAGCCCCGCAAATCGCCATAGGGCGGAGGCTGAAAATAGCTTAGACTGGCCTCTCGATCAGGGAATCAGATCTATGCGTATTGCGACCTGGAATATCAATTCGGTGCGGCAAAGGCTGGAGCATTTGCTCGCCTATCTTAAAGAGCAGTCGCCCGATGTGCTGTGCTTGCAAGAGATCAAATGTCAGGATGAGGCTTTTCCACGTCTGGAGATCGAAGCAGCTGGCTATAATGTCTATGTGCATGGCCAAAAGACCTTCAATGGCGTGGCTATTTTGAGCAAAAGCCCGGCGGAAGTGACACGCGGCCTGCCCGGCGATGATGAGGATCTGCAAGCTCGTTATATCGAAGCGATTGTGCCAACGGGCAAGAGCATTGTGCGGGTGGCCTCGATCTATCTGCCCAATGGCAATCCACCGCAGACAGACAAATACACTTATAAGCTCGCCTGGATGGATCGGCTGATTGCCCATGCCCGTCATTTGCTCAGCCTTGAAGAATGTCTGGTGCTCGCGGGTGATTATAATGTCATCCCCGAACCGCGCGATGCGCGTGATCCTGCCGCTTGGCAGCAGGATGCTTTATTCTTGCCGCAGACGCGCGCCAAATTTCGCGAGCTTCTCAATTTGGGTTTGAGCGATGCGCTGCGTGCTACCAGCGATGCGGAGCGTCTCTATACATTCTGGGATTATCAGGCCGGGGCTTGGCAACGCGATAATGGCATTCGCATTGATCATCTTTTGCTCTCACCGCAAGCAGCCGATCACTTGGAAACGGTGATGATTGATAAATCGCTGCGCGCTTTGGAAAAGCCCTCTGATCATGTGCCTGTGCGCATTGATCTGAAGATTTAGCGGCGGTTTTGCGCCAGTGCCGATTGCTTCAAATGACCATCGAGATATTTGAGCGCCATTTCGCGATCCAAGGGGGCGGCGTCCTGCATGGCGGCCTGATAGGCCTCAATCACCCAGACATCTTGTTTGTCTCTTGAGGCTGCATCGCGGGCCAAAGTGAGCAACATCAAACCGCGGGCGCGCTGCGGGGCAATGCCCTCATGACCATTGAATAATAATTTGCCGAGCAGGGCTTGCGAGGGCATATGGCTTTTCTCGGCCGCCGCTGACAACCATTTGATTGCCTGCATGGGATCTTTGGGCAGGCCCTCGCCTTCAAGATACATGCGCGCGAGATTAAATTGCGCTGCCGGATCCCCAAAATTCATCGCGGCATATTGGAACATTTCAAAGGCACGACCGGTGTCGCGTTTGAAGATCGAATTGGGAATGCCCTGCAGGCTATAGACGCCAATTGCAACAAAGGCATTTGCGATGAAGGGAATTTCACGCGCGGTGATTTCATCTTCATCAAGAGTTTCGACAATGCGGAAGAAATAATTATAGGCCTTGATGTCATCACGTGAAACGCCATCGCCATCGGCATACATGCGCCCGAGTTTCCATTGCGCGACAGGTTGGCCACCATCAGCGGCATATTTCAGAGCTTCAAGCGAGGATTCGATTTCGCCAGCGCGATAAAGATCAATGCCATGTTGCTGCGCTTGTCTGGGGTTTTTGAAAACCGGCAAAGGAGCTTTGGCTGTGGCGGGATATTGTTGGCCATCGAGGGCATGCGCGAAATTGGACAGCGAGAGCGAACCAAAAAGCGAAAAGAGTGAGGCTAGGAAGGAACACAGAAAGGAGAGAGTTTTGAGACGGCAAGAGGAGCTACGAAAAGAGCATTTGCGAGCCCCCTCTTCACGCTCCAAACGCGGACTCATCAGACCTCTATCGATCAGACGGCTACCTAATTGACCCACCAGCATGACAATCCCGACGCTCGAACGCATGATCTGATCCGACATTCCGCTTGCCATAGGAGGACGTGTTTGACCAGATCAACAAGCTCCCCATTTATGGCACAAACGCGGCAAAGAAGTGTGCTTGCTGGAGTGCCAAGTCAATGATTTGGCATCTGTTGCGATATTGCAACAAAGCTCTATATTAAAGATCATCTCTGCCACACCGGATCAGCTTTAGGCTTGGGTCTTAATGCTGATCTTTTGACCCGCCCCCATTAAAGGCCTTTTGCGGCTATGTCTGAAGCAAGGCCCATTGCTGCGCCAAAAACAGCCTCAGAGGAGCGAGAGCCTACGCTGGCGGGCGCCTATCGCACCATTGCTGTGCAAGGGACAGGCTTCAAACGCTTCGCGGCCTTTCTTGGGCCGGGCTATATGGTAGCCACCGGCTATATGGATCCGGGCAATTGGGCCACAGCGCTCGCGGCCGGATCCCGATTTGGCACAGCTCTGCTGTTCATTGTTCTTGCCTCTAGCCTGATGGCGATCGTGCTCCAAGCCCTATCCGCCCGTCTGGCGATTGCGACGGGCCTAGATCTGGCGCAAATCTGTCGGCGCGAATTTGGCCGCCCAGCTGCATTCTGTCTTTGGCTCATCGCTGAAACATCGATCATCGCCACCGATCTGGCCGAGGTCA
>CAIVAX010000226.1 GCA_903903935.1 uncultured Hyphomicrobiales bacterium
ATCAGATCAAGATTGCCATAATCGGGCACCAAAGCTTGATCATAGGGCTGAACCAGCGGCTGCATATGGGCCAGATTAGGCGCCTTCGTGCGCGCCATAAAACGATCAGACGCTTTATCCGATTGCCCCCAGACCTTGCCTGTGGGGCCGACAGCTCGGGCCATTAATTCAGTCGAATAGCCCCCGCCAGCGCCCATATCAACGACACTCCAGCCCGTTTTGGGGCCAGTGAAGGCGAGCAATTCAAGCGCATTGCGCTTCTTGTCATTGTCGCGATCCGCATCGGAGCGATCAGGCGCGGCAAGCACAGCCTTATAATCTTGCGCTTGGACAGACACACTCGATGACAGCACGCCAAGCGATAGAACAAAGGCCCCAACAAGACCTGAAACAGCACACCGCATCGTCATCATCCGCTCCCTGCTTGGATATAATGTTGCTCAATCATGCCATGAGATGAGCGCTAAAGCCAGCACCTCAAAACTGCGATCCGCACTGAAATAAACCCGCCTCACGCATTGCTGGGAGCCAAGGTCGGCAGGCTGCGGATCATGTCACTGGCCTTTTCCGCCATCATCAGCACACAGGCATTGATATGCGCACCCACCATATCAGGCATGGCCGAGGCATCGACGACGCGCAAATTCTCTATGCCTTTCACCCGCATATCGGGATCCAGCACGGCATGCGGCCCAGCCATGGAACACGTGCCTGCGGGATGATGCGCTGTGATTGCCGTGCGCCGGATGAAGGCTTCAATCTCCGCATCGGTGCGCACTTTGTCGCCCGGCGTTTTCTCACTGCCGCGATAGGGATCAAGGGCGCTTTGATAAGCGACATCGCGCGCCAGTTTGAAGCCTTGCATGAGCTTGGGCAAATCATTGGGCTCAGAAAAGAAATTATACAAAATGCGAATAGGATCTTTAGCATCGCGCGAGCGCAGCAATAAACGCCCGCGACTGTCGGGATGCAGCAAACACGGGCGAATGCCATAGCCATCAAGATAAGGTGCAACAAGCCCCGGGAACCACAAACGCGCATCTGTCGGCGCGCCGCGAAACATGAATTCAATATCCGGAACCGGCTGATCGGCGGAGGATTTGATAAAGGCATGCAGCCCGCCCGGCACAATCGTGCCAGCGCCCGTGCCAAACATATAGGCCTGCAGCATGGACATAGCCATGCGATCAAAGCGCATCGCCGCATGAAAAGATCCGCGATCCTTGCGCGTGAACATGATCAACACAGCCAGATGATCTTGCAGATTATACCCCACCGGCAGATCGGCAATGACGGGAATATCCATCTCGCGCAAATGATCGGCTGGGCCAATGCCTGAAAGCATCAGCAAATGCGGCGTGTTGAACGTGCCTGCGGAGAGGATGACTTCACGCTCAGCAAAAGCCTGCACGACCATGCCGTGATGTTCATATTCCAGCCCGATCGCCTTGGTGCCCTGCATGAGAATACGCAAGGCATGCGCCTTCACCTCAACCTTGAGATTGCGCCGCTGGCGCGCGGGCTTGAGAAAAGCTGTCGCTGAAGAGGAGCGCCGCCCATTGCGAATTGTATATTGGCTTTTGCCAAAGCCCTCACCATTGGCGCCATTATAATCGGGCGTGACGGGCAGACCCGCTTGCCGGGCAGCAAGATC
>CAIVAX010000227.1 GCA_903903935.1 uncultured Hyphomicrobiales bacterium
CAGATCGATATTTGGATTCATCGCGATGTGCAGGGCAAGGTTCCCGACACAACCAAAGCTGAATCCTTGGTGGCGGCCGGCTGGCGGCAAGTGATTGTCTATAGTGGTGCGGATGAATTCACGCGTTTGAAGGGTAAGTAGAATGCTTGTGCTAAGGAGCCGGATCAGATGTCTGGTCGCACTTGTCTTGGGCCTGATGCTCTCCTGCCTGCAGGCGGATCTGGCGCAGGCGCGCTTGCGTGTGGGGGTGACTTTGCATCCCTATTACAGCTTTGTGAAAAACATTGTTGGCGATAAGGCCGATGTGGTTCCCATCATTCCCGGTGAAGTTAATCCGCACGGCTATGAGCCGCAGGCTGAGGATATCAAGCGCGCTTTGGATGTTGATGTGATTGTGGTCAACGGCATTGGTCATGATGAATTCATCTTCAAAATTATCGAAGCCTCCGGCCGCAAGGATAAATTGCCGCTGATTTATGCCAATGCCAGTGTGGCGCTCATCCCCATTGGCGGTGATAAGGGCGGCGAGAAGATCGTCAATCCCCATACGTTCATCTCTACCAATGCCGCCATTCAGCAGGTCTATGAGATTGCGCGCCGTCTGGGCGAGATTGAGCCTGCTCATGCTGAGTTCTATCGGCGCAATGGGCGCGATTATGCCACTAAAATACGGCAATTGCGGGCGCAATTCATGCAACAGACTGCCGCCCATGCAAAAGATGATTTTCGCGCCGCCACGATGCATGCGGGCTATGATTATCTCTTTCAAGAATTTGGTCTGCGCATTTCTGCTGTCGTTGAACCGCGCCATGGCGTAGCGCCCACAGCCAAGCAATTGGCGCAAACCATAGCTGATATTAAAGCGGCCAATGTGTCGGTGATTTTTGCCGAACAATATTTTGGCGGCAATCTTGCCGAGACGGTACAAAGGGAGACAGGTGTGCGCGTCTATACGCTCTCGCACATCACCGATGGACCTTTTACAGCTGACAAATTCGAGGTTGAAATGCGCCAGAATATTGAGACTTTGGCACGTGCACTTGAGGGCAAATAATGGTCGGGCCGTCGCTGCATTTCTCGCATGTCAATTTGCAATTGGGCGCGCAGGATATTTTGAGTGATGTGTCGCTCACTCTGGCGGGCGGTCAAGTGCATGCCATTGTTGGGCCCAATGGCGGGGGCAAAACCAGTCTGGTGCGCGCTCTTTTGGGTCAGATGCCCTTTAGGGGAGAGATTAGCATTGATGGGGTCCAGAAGCCTCGCATTGGCTATGCGCCGCAATCACTTGATCTTGATCGCACTCTGCCATTCACGGTTCTTGATGTGCTGGCGGTGATGCAGCAAAGACGCCCGGCCTTTTTGGGTCGCTCGCCCGTCAATCGGCAGGCGCAAGATGATATGCTGGAGCGCGTTGGGCTGGCTCATCAAGCCAAACGGCTGTTTGGCTATTTATCTGGAGGAGAGCGCCAACGCCTCCTGTTTGCGCAGGCGCTTTTACCTAGGCCCGATTTGCTGATCATGGATGAACCGACATCGAATATGGATCTGGCGGGCTCGCAATTGGTCGAGTCCATGGTGGCCGAATTGGCGGCCCAAGGTGTGACAATCCTCTGGGTCAATCATGATTGGGAGCAGGTCAGCCGAGTTGCGCAGACTGCCAGTGTGATCAATCGTCGTGTGCAGGCGCATGGTCCTGCCAAGGATATTATGCGCATGTTGATGCAGCCGGAGCCCGCCTGATGAGTGATGTCTACGCCCTCTTGCGCTCAGCTTTGGAAGGTCTCGCCACTCTCGGGCTCTTGCCGCAGGCCATGTTCTTTCAATTTGTCAGCAATGCGGTGATTGCCGCTTTGCTGATTGGTCCCTTATTGGGCATTCTGGGAACGATGGTGGTGGTCAAGCGCATGGCCTTTTTCAGTCAGGCGATTGGCAATGCAGCGCTGACAGGTGTCAGTATTGGCGTTTTATTGGGGGAGTCCAATTCTTCGCCCTATGTCTCGACCTTTGCCTTCTGCGTCATCTTTGGCCTGATCCTGCGCTATACGCAGCAAAGAACCAGCCTGTCGAATGATGTGCTCATCGGGGTGTTTCTATCGATCTCGCTCGCCATTGGCGCCTCTCTGCTGCTGTTTGTCTCGGCGCGGACCAATACGCATGTGCTGGAAAATGTGATGTTTGGCTCAATTCTCACGGTGAGTGTGACGGATCTCAATATTCTTGTGGTGGTCACTTTGGTCTGTTTGGCATTGATTGGATTTCTTTACAATCAAATGCTGCTGGCGAGTTTGAGTCCCAGTCTGGCGCAGGCGCGTGGGTTGGATGTGCGCCTGATCGAATATGTGTTCGTGCTCGTCATCACCTTGGTGACGGTTGCCTGTGTCAAGATTGTCGGGGCTGTGCTGGTGGAGGCTTTGCTGGTTATTCCCGCCGCTGCTTCGCGCAATATTTCCTCTTCGCTGCGCGGCTTTGTGGTTTATTCCGTGATCATTGCCACTGTGTCTTGCTTGTTGGGGATTATCGTTCCCATGCAGTCGAACCTTCCCGTCCCCTCAGGTGGCGCGATCATTCTGACTGCGGCTTTTGTTTTCATGCTCACCGCATTGGTGCGCAATCTGGTGCCCCGTTTCAGAGTTGCCTCATGAGGTGCTTTCTTCGCCGTCTGTTTGCGAGCCTAGTTCTGGCTTGGGGATTGGTCCCGTCGCCCTCTCATGCGGCTGAGAAGATTGTCGTCATCACAGCGCTGCAACCGCTGTATTCGATCACTTCGGCACTTACTCAATCCACCAGCATTGAGGTGCGCACTGTCCCAGCCAATCTGCCGGGGCTTTCGCAAGTGCCGCGTGCTTTTACCCGCCTGAATGCGCAAGCTGGACGGGATCTTGAGCAGGCTGACGCAGTCATCAGCCTGCGCAGTCTATGGCCCGAGGATCCGCTTTATCGCGAAGCGCGGGCGCGCAATATTCGTGTGGTCGAGATTGATGCGGGTCGCTCTTGGGCCAAGGGCTCGCCCAGCGTGATGGTGATCACTCAGCCGCTTACACAGGTGCCCTGGCGCAAAGCCCCTGTCACTTCCAACTCGAAAGCCTCGCCCTATGCGTGGTTCAGCTCGTCGAATGGGATTCGCATGGCGGATCTGATCGCTCGCGATCTCAAGCGTCTGGCGCCGCAAGAGGCTGAGCGCATTGATGCCAATCTGAAGACCTTCAGCGCGCAAGTGCAGGCCTTGCGGGCCGAATTTGAGGCCCGCATTCTTGCGCTTGAGGATCCGCGCGTATTCGCATTGAGTGATCATTTCGTCTATCTGACCAATGAATTTGGGATCGAAGTCAGCGGCTATTTCCTTGAAGAGGATGTGTTATGGACCCAAGCTGATCGGGATGGCTTTATTGCCATGGTCAAGTCTCAGGGCATTAACACGATTTTGCATCACTGGCAGCCAAGCTCAGAGGTGGAAGCCACGATTGGTCAGAGTGGGGGGCGGTTGCTGGTGCTCGATGATGGCGAAAATTCCATTGGGGATGGCGCTCCAGATAAGCCTGATTCACAAAGCTATCTTAAAATTTTACGGGCAGCTCTCGAGGATCTCGTACGCGCGCTCAGCGGCCAGTGATCTGAGCCTTTCTTGGAATGCTGCATCGCAAAATGCTGCACCGCAAAATAAAAGCTGAGTTTATAAAGGCAGGCTTATAAGTCAATCCTGCACTTGCCCTGAGGGGGAGAGTTCCAATATAATTGAGGAATCTCATCGGCCATTAAG
>CAIVAX010000228.1 GCA_903903935.1 uncultured Hyphomicrobiales bacterium
CGAATTTGTCAAACGTCAGGATTATGAATTTGGCGGCATGGTCACTGCTGCGCCCATGTCAGGCGATTGGTTCCATCAGCATGTTGGCGTGAGCAAAGATCCGCTGCGCCTGTCCGCCTGGTTTGGCCCCAATAATTCGCGCTCGCGCAAGCCTGGCGTACCGGGCGAAGCAATCACCGATCGCGGTGCCATCGATATCAAACAGGGCGGCGATGCCATCCCCTATAATGAGGAAGATCCCTATCTGCGCAAAGAATTTGAGGCCACTTTGGCGCAAGAAGGCCTCACCTCGCGCATGAATCCGCAATGGTACACGCAGGACCCGGGCGACGATCAGCCCAAAAATGATTTCTAATTTTTATAGGCGCGGTTCTCTGGTAAACTAACCTCATGAACCGCGCCGCGCCTCCTGCTCACTTCTTTTCCGCTGACCTCCTGCCTTGGACGGATCGCGCCGGCCGCCTGTCATGGTTGAAGCTGATTACCTTGATCTTCTGCCTCGCACCGATCGCCCTCATGACCTACAAAGGCATGGCAGGGATGTGGAGCGCCAAACCGCTCACAGCTCTCATCCGTGAAACGGGCGATTGGGCGGTGCGCTTCATCGCACTCTCGCTGCTGATCACACCACTGCGCTATGCCTCGCGCTGGAACAGGCTGATCCTGATCCGTCGTATGTTGGGGCTCACCGCTTTGGCCTATACACTCATTCACGTCATTTTATATGTGATCGATCGTGAGTTTGCGCTTCTCACCATTCTGTTTGATTTAGTACTGCGCCTCTATCTCACCCTCGGCCTGATCGCGACGCTCATTCTCATTGCCCTTGGCATCACTTCCAATTCCTATTGGATCGGCCGCTTGGGCGCAGCAAAGTGGAACAAATTACATCTGTGGACCTATCCAGCCGCACTGCTCAGCCTGCTGCATGTCTTTCTGGTCATTCGCCTCAATGGGTTTGAAGCAAGTCTCATCTCGGGCCTGCTGGTGCTCTTTGCGGGCTTTCGCTATCTGCGCCAAAGTCCTGATCCGGCCGCCCCCCTCAAATTGCTGGCGCTAGCCATCCTTGCAGGACTTCTCACAGCTATGATTGAGGTGATCTTTTATCAGCTCGCAACAGGCGTTGATCCGATGCGAGTGCTGAGAGCTAATCTCGATTTTTCTTATGAGATCAGGCCAAGCTGGTGGGTGTTTCTCTTGGGCGTCACATTGACTGCCATTGCGCTGATAGAAAGAGCTTGGACAGCTCGCACAAAGAGCCGGACTGCCTAATCCGTCTTCAACAGATCAGGACGGCGGGCACGGGTCAGTTGCAGCGATTGCTCATGGCGCCAGCGTGCAATCTTCGCATGATCCCCTGACAACAGCACAGGGGGAATGGGCAGGCCTTCCCAATCGCGAGGGCGTGTATAATGGGGATATTCGAGCAGGCCATTTTCAAAGCTCTCCTCCTGCCCCGATTGTGCTGCCCCCATAATGCCCGGCAATAATCGCACACAAGCATCAATCAACACGAGCGAGGCAACTTCGCCACCCGAGAGAATATAATCCCCAATCGAGACCTCTTCGAGTTGGCGCTGCGCAATGACACGCTCATCAACACCCTCAAAGCGCCCACAGATGACAATGACACCCGGCCCCTGCGATAATTCACGCACACGCGCTTGATTTAAGGGCCGCCCACGCGGGCTCATCAATAAGCGCGGGCGCGGATCATCGGCTGGCGCACTCGCATCAAGCGCGGCAGCCAAGACATCCGCGCGCAGCACCATGCCCGCACCACCGCCCGCAGGCGTATCATCAACCGCACGATGGCGTCCCAAACCATGATCTCTGATGTTTTTGATCTCAAGCGACCACAGCCCACGCGCCAAGCCATCCCCCGATAGAGATTGGCCCAGAAGCCCTGGAAACATTTCTGGATAGAGCGTGAGAACAGAAGCGCGAAACATGCCCTGCCTTACCATGAAGAGCCCAGCAGGAGCTAGACAAGCCCTTTATGGATTTAACCCAGCGCCAGCAGCAACAGCACCACCGAGCCGCACAGAAGATTGCCCCAGGTCAGCAACATGCCCAAACCCCGTCCCGCCGAGGTAGGAACCAGCCCAGCAAGCCCTAGCGCATGCGAAATACGCCCGACAAATAGACTCAGACCCAGAGCATGGATTGTGCCCACGCCAGCTCCCAGAATGGACAGAACAATCAGCAAGGCCATGCCGAAGGGGACATATTCGACAAAATTGCCATGCATGCGAATGGCCCGCTCCAGCTGCTCATCCCCGCCAGACCCTAAGAGGACTCGAGTGCGATAGCGCTGGCGCACAACGCCAAGCGCAAGAACCAGAGAGAGCAACGTCAATAACGCAATGTAAACGCCAGCCGCGCGCACAGCCGGATTATCTAAAATTTGAATCATTGGACCCATCCTTTTCATACCAAAGGGTTTGAAACATTGGCTTTTGCAGCCTTTTCAAGTTTCCTTCACCACATAACTTAGCAAAATTCCGCAGCACTTTAAGCAATTCTAGCCCCATCGAACAAACACAGCGCGATCAGCTGCGCGGGGGCGAGAATGAAGATGATGCAAGATAGCAAGTTTGCGAACAGCACAAGCCATAAAGTGACAATAGCGCGCGATGCCCGCGCAGAAGGCGGCAAGCGCCGCATTCTGATGACCCCCTCTGGCGTGACCATTGAACGCCATATCCATGGCATTGCCATGCGTGTGGGCATTCCCGCCACAGCCTATTTAGGTGTAGCGCTCAGTTTGACGGGCGAAGCCGATCAAGACCCCACTTATAAAGTGCGCCTCGCCCATTCCGATCACGAACTCGACATTGAATTGTCGGTCAGCGATTCCCCATCAGCTCTCGAGGAATGGAGCTATTGGTCCGCTTATTTCTCTCGGCCTCAATTGGTCGAAAGCCATGATGGCAGCTTGCAGCCGCTATTATCGACAATGGATGCGCAGGATGCTCCCTGTGTCGTTTATGCCCGTCGTTATGGCTCAAGCGTGAAACATCGCCGCCCGCGCTTTCTCATGCGGCGCAGCAGAGGCAAAGCGCTTGAGGAGTGCGGCAGTTTTAGCGGCGAATGTGAAATCATCAGTTATGAATGAACATCGGCCAATGGCTCACAATTGCATCATCCAATGATCAGATGAATGATCCAATCATCCAGCGTCAATCCGGCAAACAAGATCAGCCCAGCATTGCGATTGGAGCGAAATAGAGAGAGCGCTTCTTGTGCTGAAATATAGGAATGCAAGCGCCGACATTGCCACATCAAATGCAAGGCAAACCCAAACAGACCCAGCATGGATCCTAGACTGCCCTGCACCAAAACAATCGCAGCTGCCGCACACAAAACAGCACCCAGATAGAATAGGCTCACACCCAGCCTTACATTGGTGCCAAACAAACGCGCAGTGGATAAAATCCCTGCCATGGCATCGTCTTTGGCATCTTGCAGCGCATAGATCGTGTCATAGCCAATCGTCCATAAAATCGCGCACAGATAGATCAAATAGGCTGGTGCAGCCAATTGCCCTTTGGAGGCTGCCCAACCCATTAATCCGCCCCATGCAAAGGCGAGCCCCAACACAAATTGCGGCCAATGGGTAATGCGCTTCATGAAAGGATAGATCGCCACCAGACCCAGCGAGGCCAAACCCAGCCAGATGGCAAATTCATTCAGGCTGAACAGAACCAGTGCACCGATCAAACATTGCGCCAGCAGAAAGATCGCCGCCGCGCGCGCACTCACCCGCCCCGAGGGCAGAGGCCGCAAGCGTGTGCGCGCCACCAAAGCATCAACTTTGCGATCAATCAGATCATTAAAGGTTGACCCTGCCCCGCGCATCGCAATGGCGCCAATCAGAAATAAAAGATCATGGCCAAGATCAGGCCCGCGCGATTGCGCCATGCCGGCCAGAGCATCCGACCACCAGCACGGCAGCAATAAGAGCCACCAGCCTATGGGGCGATCCAGCCGCGCCAATTCAACAAAAGGCAGCCAAGACGACGGCAGAAAAAGCTGGAACAGACGGCCTGCCTCAGAATCCGGCAAGCTCACAGAGGGGGGCGAGACGATGTCAGCAGGCTGAGGATGATCGGGCCCCATTCACCCTCACAGAGGGCCGGTTGGCAGACGGGGTTGCTGCGGCGCGCCGCCCATGCCGGCATGACCTTCCTTTTGCGCCCTAATGGCATCCGCCGCCACTTTGCAAGCTTGGGCCGCAATGGTCTTGGTCTTATCCCGGCTGGCGCGCACATTGGTGATGGCATCCTCGGGCACATCGCACCAAGACTGATTCTTCACCATATAATCAAGCAATTGCGTCTCGCTGGCCATCAGACTGCGAAACAGCGGGCAGGCCGCAACCGGGTCAAGCTTGCCTTGACCCGCTTTATTCAAGGCAGTGAGCTTATCAATGGGGGCCTGACGTTTGACTTGCAATTTCTGCACATCGCTGGCGCAATCGGTGACACCTTGCGCCGCAGCAGGCAGGCTTGTCGCCACACTCAAGCTGGCCAGAACAAGGCCCAGCAGATACCCCCGCGCAGGGGCTGCTTTGGTGATATGGCGCAATTTGCTCAAAGCCAAAGGCATGACCTGCTCTCCCACGGGCGACGAATGTACAGATGATTACTTAAAAGATCTTCTACAAATAACAGGTTTGGCTTGGGGGCAGCAACCCTGACGAGCGATATTCCTGCGGGATTTCAACCCTTGCCGGGATCGGCTAAACAAAAGCAAAGCGGAGTGAGCTGTGCCTGATCTCGACCCTTCTTCTGACCTGACCCAAAAGGCCCCCCGATTATGTGTGGAGGCCCGCCTCAGTTTCGGGGCGGACATCGCTTTGGACAAGGACCAGAGCAATTATCTCATCAATGTGATGCGTTTGGGCGATCAGGACAGGGTCAAACTGTTCAATGGCCAAGATGGCGAATGGCTGGCAAGGCTGGCAGGAGGCTCGAAAAAGTCTGCCCGGCTCATTCTAGAGGCGCAAATACGGCCTCAAACGCAGTCGCCGGACCTGATCTATCTCTTTGCCCCGCTCAAACATGCCCGCCAAGATTATATGATGCAAAAGGCGACCGAAATGGGCGCTAGCCAATTGGTGCCGGTGATGACCCGCCGCACGCAGGTAAGCCGCGTCAATCTTGAGCGCATGCGCGCCAATACGATTGAAGCGGCCGAGCAATGCGAAATTCTCTCTCTGCCTGTGATCAGCGAACCGATCCGGCTCAACCAAGTGCTGAGCACTTGGCCGCAAGATCGGCTGATGATTTTCTGCGATGAAGACACGCCGGTGAAAAACCCCATCGATAGTCTGCAGAAAGCCAAATCTTTAGGTCTGACAAAATGGGCCGTTCTGATTGGTCCAGAAGGCGGCTTTGAGGAGAGCGAGCGTCGCCTGATCAAAGCCCTGCCGCATGTGATCACTCTGTCATTAGGCCCACGCATCTTGCGCGCC
>CAIVAX010000229.1 GCA_903903935.1 uncultured Hyphomicrobiales bacterium
CCACATCCTCCGGGCCAATGACAGTGAGGCCGAGCGCCAGCGCATGATCAGAGGGCAGCAGACGCGCATCAAAGCCGCGTTTATGCAAAGCCTCATACATGCCCAGCACATCATTGCTCACCGCATCATGCGGCGAGAGTGAGGGCACGCAGACCACAGCTCTGAGGGGCGGCTCTGGCCATGTGGAGCCAGATTGAACCGAGCCAGATTGAACAGAGCCGGATATGGGCGCGCGGGAGCTGGTCACTTCTGTTTCGCCTTTTGTGCCGCTGTGCCGCTCAGCGCGCGCGGGGAAGACAGGGGGCTGATCTCGACGCCGATGATCGCCATTTCAACCATGCCCTGACACAGCACACGCACTTCCAGTCCGGCAATGGGGGCAGGAGAGTCCAGCAGCAATGTTAATTCCCCAGCGCCAATGGGCAGGCGGGTGAGGGTGAAATGCTGCTGCGCATGGTGCAGACGTGCCGAGGAGGAGACCAGCTCCATTGTAACGGGGCCGCTGGCCGGGCGATGCGGCGCCAGCAAGACGCGCACGCGATAGCTGCCCGCGGGCAGATCAACATAGGGGCCAAATAAAGCCGCGCCCGAGGTGGCGCGATCGACAAGGATCAGCCCATCCTTTTTCCAGCCGGCCTGAGTGGCAAGGCGCTCATCTTGCGCTGGCAGGTAAAGATCGGGCCCTTTGTGCGCCTCGCCGCCCAATCTTGACTGGGGGGCAGGCAAAAATGCCGGGCGCTGGCTGATCAGATCGGCCGGGCTGAAATCCCGCGCTTCAGCCAACAGGCGCTGATTAAGCAGGCTGGCATCAAACAAGGGCGAGTGGGAGCTGACAAAGACAAAGCCCTCGCGAATCCCCCCTTCCGCAGTGCGAAAGCTGGCGCCGCTCTGGCGGGCCAGATGGGATGTGGCGGCCTGATCCATCATCCGCTGGCGCGCCTCTTGCGCCCGTTTGCGGGTGAGAGCGGCCATCAGGCGCGGCAGGTGGCGCGCCAAAAAGACGCCCATTTGAGTGCGATAATGCCGCCAATCCCCGGCCAAAGCCTGCCAGGGCTGGGCCAGAAGCGCTTCCAATCGGGCCTGCTGATCGCTGAGCCTGTGGCGCAACAGCGCATTCTCCTCGCCCAGCTGTGCGGCAGCGCGCTCGAGCTCTTTGACACGTGTTTGCAATCTGTCTTGCAACCGCTCTTGCACTTTGTGCGGGAGCCGCTCGGGCTGGATGGGGGCCATAGGAACCAAGGGGTAAATAACTGGCGCACTTCAAAGGCCTGAGGCTCGCCCTGTCAATGGTTGATCTTGACCTGATCTGGGCTTGCCGGGCTGCGCCAAGGGCAGAGCCGACCAGCCCGGCGCAAGCCTCAGAGGGGCAGATACACGCAAGGGCGGCGCAGGACATGCCGCTTTGACTGTTGAGCCCAAAACAGGCAAAGTTTTTAAAACCAAATGATGGATGCTTCAACCTTAAGCGATCCGCAAATACCAATGAAAGTAACGACGGCCTGACCCTATTTCTTAGTAAACTAGCTGACTTCGCAAATGACGTATCGATCACCCTAATAGTATTGGCACAGTGATGTGTGCAAATGAATATCTATGTGAGAGATTCACCATTCAATAGGTTGATGGTAACAGCTGGCGAGGCGATTGCGCTAAAATCATAAGCTAGAATTGCTTTGGCGAGCGTGGATGCATCGACAACAACTAAAGGCGCGGATCTCACCAATCTCATACTGAAATCAGGCACGATCGAAATTGGTGGAGCGGGTGCAGATAAATTGCTCGCTACAGGCGGTCTCGATACGCTCACCGGTGACGCGGGTGCGGATACATTCTTCGTTTCTGTCGCCAGCACTGATGTGAATGTCTATGCGACGATCACCGATGCGACAAAGGGCGATATCATCACCCTCATAAACAAGGGCACGGAAGTGTGGTCCTCAACCAAGATTACCTTGGGCGCAACCGCCACATTACAGGATTATGCCAATGCGCTGGTCAATACGGGCGTTAATGCATTGGTGAATGGTTATGTTGATTGGTTCCGATTTCCGGGGGACACTTACATTGTCGAAAGCCTGCAAAATGCGACTTCAACACTCAACTTTAGCAATGGCACGGATGTGATCGTGAAGCTGACGGGACTAATTGATCTGTCCACCGCGAAAAATGACTTTGCCGCCGCCCCGGCCAATTCCTCGCTTACTCTGGCCTGAGCGAATCGCCCCTCCAGCCTCGCGCAGGGTTCTCCCCGCCTGAGGCCCCGCAAAACAGCAAAGCCGCCTTCTGGGGGGCTTTTTTCGTTTACAGCAAAGCTCAAAGGGAGGGTTTGAAGGCACAGTATAGCTCTTCATTAACCATAATTACGAAAATCAACGGGCAGCGGGCAGAGAAGTGAAAAATAAAAAACAATAATATCAGCGTATTAGTGCGCAATATGACTCAGGCTGTTGAAAAAATGTGGCTTTTTAGCCGCTGTCTTGGTTAACCTTTGACCCTCTTACGGGCGCTTGAGGCACGGGCAGTAAGCAACCCTAGGCTGGTCTGACCCCAAACAAAATCCGAGTAATGTATTAAAATTAAATGACTTATAAGATCTCAGGGGTTGGGATGGGAGAGCTATTTGTAACAAAAGAGTTTGCATATAATAATGATAAAATTACCAAAAAAAGCATTGTGGGCATCTTGCCATGGCACAACCTGAGTCTGTATAAGGTTTGCTGTATGAATTGTGGATCCAGATTCCCCGTATCTGGTTTCACCTTGATTTAAAGCAGCGGGACAAGGAACTGAACAATGGTCGCATTCGCACCCACGTCCACTACGCAAGGCATTTGGCAGCTCGAAGGAATTTACATCGGATACTATGGTCGCGCTGTAGATGCTTCTGGCTACAACTACTGGCAGAATGAGTATAATGCCCGCGTTGCCGGCACGTACAGGCTGAATGGCGTTACGCAGCCAGCACAATCAGCTGCAGACGCTGTAACTGCAATTGCTTCCTCCTTCGGCGCTGCAACGCAGGCTGAAACAATCGCGCTTTATCCCTTCCTGGGAACATCTGGCGTGACTTTCCCAAGCGCTGACAGTATCGTTAGGACGCAGGTAACTTCCTTCGTAACCTCAGTCTACCAGAACCTGTTTAACCGCGCTCCGGATGCTGCTGGTCTTACATACTGGGTCGGCCAGATCACCTCAGGTCGGGTTTCAACATCGCAAGCTATTCTGGCAATCGAAAATGCCGCTGGTGATGACAACTCGGTTCAGTCCTTGGCTGACAAGGCCGTCTTGAACAACAAGATCGCCGTTTCCGATAACTTCCTTGTTTCGACATCAACTGCTGGTATCGGCGTCTCCGGCACCGTGCCTGCTTCCGTTCTGGCTCAGGCCAGGGCCATTCTGGTCGGCGTTGACGGCACTGCCGCTTCGGTGACTACTGCTGCTACCGCCCAGACCAACTGGGTTGCAACCGGCGCTGGCACTCCCGGCACGATCTTTAATCTGACTACTGGTATGGATACTTTCACTGGTGGAGCTGGCGCAGATACATTCTCTGCCGGTGACATCTCCGGTGTCTCCTCCTTCACGGCCAGTGATACGCTTGATGGCGGCCAAGGCAACGATACTCTGACGATTGCTCAGACCGCCGCCTTTGCTGGTTCGCCGACCGGCTCGAAAATC